>NZ_JBFAJO010000031.1:0-104732 GCF_040655255.1 Kitasatospora sp. NPDC050463 | reverse complement strand
TTACATTCCGAACCCGGAAGCTAAGCCTCACAGCGCCGATGGTACTGCAGGGGGGACCCTGTGGGAGAGTAGGACGCCGCCGAACAATCATTCACGAAGAACCCCCCGATCCATCCGGATCGGGGGGTTCTTTGCGTTCCGGGCTCGGTGCGGAACGCAAAGTCCTCGGAATTACAGCGCGAGCTTGAATCCCAGGTGCGAGGGGACGAAGCCGAGGCGCTCGTAGAAGCGGTGGGCGTCCGTCCGGGTCGCGTCGGAGGTGAGCTGGACGAGATCGGAGCCGAGTTCGCGGGAACGGTCGACGGCCCACCGGATCAGGTCGGTGCCGAGGCCGGTGCCGCGCTCGTCCGCGTGGATCCGGACCGCCTCGATGATGGTGCGGGTGGAGCCCTTGCGGGAGAGCCCGGGGACGACGGTCAGCTGGAGCGTTCCGATGGTCCGGCCGGCCCGTTCGGCGACGACCAGGTGCTGGTGCGGGTCGGCGTCGATCCGGGCGAAGGCGGTGCGGTACGGGGTGAGGTCGTCGGGGCTCTCGCGCGCGGCACCCAGGGGGTCGTCGGCGAGCATGGCCACTATCGCCGGCAGGTCGTCGGCGGTGGCACGGCGGATCGTCAGGTCGGTCATGATCACAGCCTAGGTGGCCCTGTGAGGCACCGAGGGGACCACCGGTCGCCTCTCAGCGCCGCCCCCGGGCTTCGGCAGGCCGTAGAGGGCCCGCGACGGCCTCCGCGACGGCCCTGGGCGTGGCCCCTGCGAGTCGGTCCGGCGAGGTGATCCGGCGTCACTCGCCGGGCAGCGCGCTGGTGATGACGGCGAAGACGGCGCCGTGCGGGTCGAGGAGCTGGGCGAGGCGGCCGACGCCGTACACGTCCGTCGCGGGGATCCGGACGGTCGCGCCCAGCTGCCCGGCCAGGGCGAGCGCGGCGTCCACGTTCGCGACCTCGAAGTAGGGGAGCCAGTGCGAGGTGGTGCCGGCGGCCGTCTGCTCGGGTCCGAGCTGCACGATGCCGCCGTGCGCGTCGTCGGTGCCGCCGCCGGCCGGGGTGAGGACGGTGTAGGTCGCGTCGCCGAGCGGGACGTCCTGTTCCTGCCAGTCGAAGACGGTGCGGTAGAAGGCCTTGGCCGCTTCGGCGTCGACGCTGTAGCACTCGGCCCAGCAGAACGTCCCCTGTTCGGTGACGGCCTCCAGGCCGCGGGTGTCGTGCGGCTGCCAGACGGCGAATTCGGCACCGGTGGGGTCGCGGTAGCCGGCCATTCGACCGCTGCTGAAGACGTCGAACGGGGTGAAGCGGACCGTGCCGCCGGCGGCCTCGACGAGCGCGGTGGTCCGGTCCGCGTCGTGGGTGCGGAAGTAGATCGTCCAGGCGGGGTGGGCGGTGTGGTCGGTGAGCGGTCCGAGAGCGGCGACCGTGCGGCCGTCCTGCTGGAAGAAGCCGTAGCCGCCGGCCCCGGGCCCGGCCGTGGCGAAGGTCCAGCCCAGGACGGTGCCGAAGAAGGCCGCGGATGCGGCGGTGTCCGGGCTGGCGAGGTCGAGCCAGTTGGGGGAGCCGGGGGTGAAGGCGGTGCTGAGCATGGTGGCGGTGCTCCTCGGGCGGGCCCGTCGCGGCGGGGCACGGGCAGGGACGGCGCCCCCGTTCGCGTCAAGCCTGGCACCAGGACGCCCGCTGTCGCACCCGGGCGGTACGGTGCGTAGCGAAACTGCACCCGCACTGGTAAAGGGGGCCCGGTGGCCAGGCAGACGCAGGCGGACCAGACGCCGCTGCCGCGCCAGCTCGCTCAGGTCGAGGGCGTGCTGGAACGGATCACGTATGCCAACGAGGAGACGGGCTACACGGTCGCCCGGGTGGACACCGGGCGCGGCGCGAACGACCTGCTGACGGTGGTGGGCGCCCTCCTGGGCGCCCAGCCGGGGGAGTCGCTGCGACTGCACGGGCGGTGGGGGTCGCACCCGCAGTACGGCAAGCAGTTCGTGGTCGAGAACTACACGACGGTGCTGCCCGCGACCGTCCAGGGCATCCAGCGCTACCTCGGTTCGGGCCTGATCAAGGGGATCGGGCCGCGGTTCGCGGAGCGGATCGTCGAGAGGTTCGGGGTGGACACCCTGGAGGTGATCGAGAACGAGCCGGGCCGGTTGATCGAGGTGCCGGGGCTGGGGCCGAAGCGGACCAAGAAGATCGCGGCGGCCTGGGAGGAGCAGAAGTCCATCAAGGAGGTCATGGTCTTCCTCCAGGGGGTCGGCGTGTCGACGTCGCTCGCGGTGCGGATCTACAAGCAGTACGGGGACGGCTCGATCGGGGTGGTGAAGAACGAGCCGTACCGGCTGGCGTCGGATGTCTGGGGCATCGGCTTCCTGACGGCGGACCGGATCGCGCAGGCGGTGGGCATTCCGCACGACAGCCCGGAGCGGGTGAAGGCGGGCCTGCAGTACGCGCTGTCGCAGAGCAGCGACCAGGGGCACTGCTACCTGCCGGAGGAGCGGTTGATCGCGGACGGCGTGAAGCTGCTCCAGGTGGACGTGGGGCTGGTGATCGACTGTCTGGCGGAGCTGGTCGCCACGGAGGGGGTGGTGCGCGAGTCGGTGCCGGGGGAGGGCGGCGAGCCGATCTCCGCGGTGTACCTGGTGCCCTTCCACCGGGCGGAGATCTCGCTGGCCAACCAACTGCTGCGACTGCTGCGTTCGGAGTCGGACCGGATGCCGTGGTTCGCGGACGTGGACTGGCCGGCGGCGCTGGCGTGGCTGGCGAAGCGGACGGGGGCGGAGCTGGCGCCGGAGCAGGAGCAGTCGGTGCGGTTGGCGTTGACGGAGAAGGTGGCGGTGCTGACGGGCGGTCCGGGCTGCGGCAAGTCGTTCACGGTGAAGTCGATCGTGACGCTGGCGCTGGCGAAGCGGGCGAAGGTCGTCCTGGCGGCCCCGACCGGCCGGGCGGCGAAGCGGCTGGCGGAGCTGACCGGGGTGGAGGCCTCGACGGTGCACCGGCTGCTGGAGCTGAGGCCGGGCGGGGACGCGGCCTATGACCGGGACCGCCCGCTGGACGCCGATCTGGTCGTGGTGGACGAGGCGTCGATGCTGGATCTGATCCTGGCGAACAAGCTGGTCAAGGCGGTGGCGCCGGGGGCGCACCTGCTGTTCGTGGGGGATGTGGACCAGCTGCCGTCGGTGGGCGCCGGCGAGGTGCTGCGGGATCTGCTGGCCGACGGGGGGCCGATCCCGTCGGTGCGGCTGACCAGGATCTTCCGGCAGGCGCAGCAGTCGGGCGTGGTGACCAACGCGCACCGGATCAACGAGGGGCAGCCGCCGTTGACGGAGGGCCTGCCGGACTTCTTCCTGTTCGTGGAGGACGACGCCGAGCAAGCGGCCGGGCTGACGGTGGACGTGGTGGCGCGGCGGATCCCGCAGCGGTTCGGGTTCGACGCCCGCCGGGACGTCCAGGTGCTGGCGCCGATGCACCGGGGGCCGGCGGGCGCGGGGAATCTGAACACGCTGTTGCAGGCGGCGGTGACGCCGGCCCGGGAGGGGGTGGCAGAGCGGCGGTTCGGCGGGCGGACGTTCCGGGTGGGGGACAAGGTCACGCAGATCCGCAACAACTACGACAAGGGGCGCAACGGGGTCTTCAACGGCACAGTGGGAGTGGTGGCCTCGCTGAGCGTGGACGACCAGCGGTTGACGGTGGTCACCGACGAGGACGAGGAGGTGCCGTACGACTTCGACGAGTTGGACGAGTTGGCGCATGCGTACGCGGTGACGATCCACCGGTCGCAAGGGAGTGAGTACCCCGTGGTGGTGATTCCGGTCACCACGTCGGCTTGGACGATGCTCCAGCGGAACCTGCTTTACACCGCTGTGACCAGGGCACGGAAACTGGTAGTGCTGGTGGGGTCACGGAAGGCGATCGGGCAGGCCGTTCGCACCGTCAGCGCAGGTAGGAGGCACGCCGCGCTGGATCACCGGCTGGCGACTGGATGATTCTCCAACGGATGGTTGCCTCTATTGTTCTCTTGACGTGAAGAGATTTACGGCAGAGCCTGGGGTGGTGCCGATCTTGTCCGGTTCGTACCGGCTGCGGCGGCAGGTTTTGTAGGGGCGGTCCCTTTCGGGCCACCCCGGGTGCGCGGCTGTCCGCCAGATGGGGGATGGTAGAGGCAGTCAGGGCACCTTGGAAGAGGATTCATTTCGTCGGTGAGGAAGACGTGAGCGACAACTCGGTAGTACTGCGGTACCAGGACGGCGAGTACGAGTACCCCGTCGTCGAGAGCACTGCGGGCAACGCCGGCTTCGACATCTCGAAGCTGCTGCCGCAGACCGGCCTGGTCACCCTGGACAACGGCTTCGGTAACACCGCCGCGTACAAGTCCGCGATCACCTTCGTGGACGGTGACAACGGCATCCTGCGGTACCGCGGCTACCCGATCGAGCAGCTCGCCGAGCAGGGCGGCTTCATCGAGACCGCGTACCTCCTGATCAACGGCGAGCTGCCGACGGCGGACCAGCTGGCGGAGTTCAACCGCGAGATCACCCAGCACACCCTGCTGCACGAGGACGTCAAGCGCTTCTACCAGGGCTTCCCGCGCGACGCCCACCCGATGGCGATGCTGTCCTCGGTGGTCGGTGCGCTGTCCACTTTCTACCAGGACAGCCACAACCCGTTCGACGCCGCCCAGCGCCACCTGTCGACGGTCCGCCTGCTGGCGAAGCTGCCGACCATCGCGGCCTACGCGTACAAGAAGTCGGTCGGCCAGCCGTTCGTCTACCCGCGCAACGACCTGAGCTACGTCGAGAACTTCCTGCGGATGACGTTCGCCGTCCCCGCCGAGGACTACGAGCTCAACCCGGTCGTCGTCAACGCGCTGGACAAGCTGCTGATCCTGCACGCGGACCACGAGCAGAACTGCTCGACCTCCACCGTCCGCCTGGTGGGCTCCAGCCACGCCAACCAGTTCGCCTCGATCTCGGCCGGCATCTCGGCGCTCTGGGGCCCGCTGCACGGTGGCGCCAACCAGGCCGTGCTGGAGATGCTGGAGAGCATCCAGAAGGACGGCGGCGACGTCGACGCGTTCATTCGCAAGGTGAAGAACCGCGAGGACGGCGTCAAGCTGATGGGCTTCGGCCACCGCGTGTACAAGGCGTTCGACCCGCGCGCCGCGCAGGTCAAGCTGCTGGCGCACGAGGTGCTCGGCCAGCTCGGCAAGTCCGACGAGCTGCTCGACATCGCGCTGAAGCTGGAGGAGCACGCGCTCCAGGACGACTTCTTCGTCTCGCGCAAGCTCTACCCGAACGTGGACTTCTACACCGGCCTGATCTACCGCGCGATGGGCTTCCCGACCAGCATGTTCACCGTGCTGTTCGCCCTCGGCCGGCTGCCGGGCTGGATCGCCCACTGGCACGAGATGATCAACGACCCGACCAGCCGGATCGGCCGTCCGCGCCAGATCTACACCGGCACCGCGATCCGCGACTACGTGGGCCTCGAGGCCCGCTGACGCAGGACCTCGCAAGGGCCCGGCCGCACTGCGCGGCCGGGCCTTTCGCCGTCCCGCGCGAGGGTGGCGGAAGTACAGCGCACGACTCCGGGGCGGCCGCAGCCGGGGACGGCCGCTCAAAGCGTCCCAGACCCGCCACACCCCGGCGCCGTGCGCGAAGGCCGCCAACAGTCGGCGACCGACCCGGGGCCCGCCGGAGCCCCGTCGGCGGCAGTGGTGGCCGTGCGGCGCCGTGATGCCGTTCGCCACGTCGCCGCCCACCGAAAAACTGCCGCACTACCAACCTAAGACGTATCAGGGTGCGAGAAGTTACGCCCGGCGGGTGTGACCTGCCTCTCGCCACGCTCCGTGTGCGGGCCGTGGCCCGCCTCTATCACACCTTCCGGCGGGCGCGACGTCACCCTCCCCGCAGTCACGGCAACCGAGCGTGATAGTAATCGTGGCATTCCGGTACGGACCGTCCCGCACTCTCGCAGCGTGGCGGCGGAACTGGGGAGGGAGTGCGCAGATGGCCAGGAACGTCGTTGTCACCGGTGGTGGCACGGGTATCGGGTACGAAGTGGCGCGGCGGTTCGCCGAGGCGGGCGAACGGGTCGTGATCGTCGGCCGCCGGCGGGCGGTGCTCGAACAGGCCGCGGCCGACCTCGGACCGAACGTCACCCCGCTGGTCCGCGACCTCGCCGATCCCGACGACGTCGAGGCGGCGCTCGGCGAACTGCCGGACCGGATCGACGTACTGGTGAACAACGCCGGCAGCCGGGAGACCGTGATCGGCGGCGGGCCGCACGCCCTGCTGGCCCGCTGGCGCGGCGACTTCGAGCGCAACGTGCTGACCGTGGTGCTGCTCACCGAGTCCATCCGCGACCGGCTCACCCCCGGCGCGGGCCGGGTGGTCACGGTCAGCTCGATCGCGGCGCTGAGCGGCGCGGGCTCGTACGGGGCCGCCAAGGCCTCGCTGCACGCCTGGAACCACTTCCTGGCCGCCCAGCTCGGCACCTCGGGCATCACGGCCAACATCGTCGCCCCGGGCACCGTGGCGGGCACCGAGTTCTTCGGCCCGCGGCTGGACGAGGCCGAGGTGTCCCGCCGGGCGGCCCGGACGTTGCTCGGCCGGATCGGTGAGGCGGGCGAGGTCGCCGCGGCGGTCTACTTCCTGGCCTCGCCCGACGCCGGGTTCATCACCGGCGAGATCCTGCACTGCAACGGCGGGGAGCTGCTCGGGCGCTGACCGCCCGGAAACAACGGCCGAGGGGCCGCCACCGCGAGCGCGGTGGCGGCCCCTCGGCCGTTCGGGGGCGGCGTCTCAGGGCCGGTCAGGGGTGGGCTGGAAGCGGCGCAGCCGGAGGCTGTTGGTGACCACGAAGACGGAGGAGAAGGCCATCGCCGCGCTGGCGATCACGGGGTTGAGGAGCCCTGCGGCGGCCAGTGGCAGGGCGGCGATGTTGTAGCCGAAGGCCCAGCACAGGTTGCCCTTGATGGTGGCGAGGGTCCGGCGGGAGAGGCGGATGGCGTCGGCGGCGGCGCGCAGGTCGCCGCGGACCAGGGTGAGGTCGGCGGCCTCGATGGCGGCGTCGGTGCCGGTGCCCATGGCCAGGCCGAGGTCGGCCCGGGCGAGGGCGGCGGCGTCGTTGACCCCGTCGCCGACCATCGCGACCACCCGGCCCTCGGCCTGGAGCCGCCGCACGGCGTCGACCTTGTCCTGCGGGAGGACCTCGGCGATCACGTCGTCGGTGGCGATGCCGACCTCGGCCGCCACCGCCTCGGCGACCAGCCGGTTGTCGCCGGTCAGCAGGACGGGGCGCACGCCCAGTGCGCGCAGTCGGGCGACGGCCTCGGCGCTGGTGGGCTTGACGGCGTCGGCGACCTCCAGCACCGCCCGCGCCTCGCCGTCCCAGCCGACCGCGATCACGGTCCGCCCGGCGGCCTCGGCCGCCGTCTTGACCCCGGCCAGTACCGGCGCGAGCTCCCACCCGGCCAGCAGCGCCTCACGGCCGGCGACGACCCGGTGGCCCTCGACGACGCCCCGCACCCCGAGGCCGGGGACGTTCTCGAAGCCCTCCACCGGCGGCAGCGCACCCACCCGCTGGGCGGCGGCCGCGGCGACGGCCGTACCGATGGGGTGCTCGGAGGCGTGTTCCAGGGCGCCGGCCAGGCGCAGCGCCTCGGTCTCGGTGACGCCTTCGGCGGTGTGGACGGCGAGCAGGGTCATCCGACCGGTGGTGACGGTGCCGGTCTTGTCCAGGACGACGGTGTCCACCCGCCGGGTCGACTCCAGCACCTCCGGCCCCTTGATCAGGATCCCCAGCTGCGCACCGCGACCGGTACCGACCATCAACGCGGTCGGGGTGGCCAGGCCCAGGGCACACGGGCAGGCGATGATCAGCACCGCGACAGCGGCGGTGAACGCCTCGGTGGGGCTGTCGGAGACCAGCAGCCAGCCGATCAGGGTGGCGAGCGCGATCAGGATGACGGCCGGGACGAAGACGGCGGAGATCCGGTCGGCCAGCCGCTGGACGGCGGCCTTGCCGTTCTGGGCCTCCTCGACCAGGCGGGCCATCCGGGCGAGCTGGGTGTCGGCACCGACCCGGGTGGCCTCGACGACCAGCCGACCGCCGGCGTTGACGGTGGCGCCGGTGACGGTGTCGCCGACCGCGACCTCGACCGGGACGGACTCGCCGGTGAGCATCGAGGCGTCCACCGCGGAGGACCCCTCGACGACGGTGCCGTCGGTGGCGATCTTCTCGCCCGGGCGGACCACGAACCGCGTGCCGGGGGTGAGCCGGTCCACCGGCAGCCGGACCTCGGAGCCGTTCCGCAGCACCGACACGTCCTTGGCCCCGAGCCCGAGCAGGGCGTGCAGGGCGGCGCCGGCACGGCGCTTGGAGCGCGCCTCCAGGTAGCGGCCGAGCAGGATCAGCACGGTGACGGCGGCGGCCGTCTCCAGGTACAGGGTGGAGGAGGCGTCGGCGTCGCCGATCGACAGCGAGAACGTGTGCCGCATCCCGGGCATCCCGGCGTGGCCCCAGAACAGCGCCCAGAACGACCAGCCGAAGGCGGCCAGCGTGCCGAGCGAGACCAGGGTGTCCATGGTCGCGGCGCCGTGCTTCAGATTGGTCCAGGCGGCGCGGTGGAACGGCAGCCCACCGTGGACGACGACCGGGCCGGTGAGGGCGAAGGCCAGCCACTGCCAGTTGGTGAACTGCAGGGACGGGATCATCGACAGCATGACCACCGGCACGCTGAGGACGGCGCTGATCAGCAGCCGGTCCAGCAGGGGGTCGGCCGCGGGCTGCTCCGGGGCGGGAGCGGGCCCGGTGGGGTCGGCCGGTTCGGCGACCGGCGGCGCGGGGACCTCGGCGGTGTAGCCGGTGTTCTCGACGGTGGTGATGAGGTCGGCCACGCTCACGCCCGGACCGAAGTCGATCCGGGCCTTCTCGGTGGCGTAGTTGACCGTGGCCTCGACGCCCTCCATCCGGTTGAGCTTCTTCTCGATCCGGGCCGCGCAGGAGGCGCAGGTCATCCCGCCGATCGACAGCTCGACGCGGTCGCGTACCGCGGCCCCGGCGTCCTGGTCACGCGGGCCGCCGTTCAGGTCCGCGGCGGTGGTGGCCGGGGTGGAGGTGCTCATGCTGATCAGCTCCTTGAGGAGGGCGCGCGGCGGGGGCCGGGGTGAGCGGCCCCCGCCGCACCACGGGGGCTCAGACGGACCGGCCGACCAGTTCGTAGCCGGCCTCGTCGACGGCGGCGCGGACCTGGTCGTCGTCGAGCGGGGCCGCCGAGGAGACCGTCACGGTGCCGGCCTTGGCGTCGGCCGCCACCTGGGTGACGCCGGCCAGGGCGGTGAGCTCCTTGCTGACCGAGCTCTCGCAGTGGCCGCAGCTCATGCCGGTCACGGTGTAGGTGATGGTGCTGGACATCGGGGCCTCCGGGAGGTCTGTACGGCCGCGGGCCTGCGCCCGGGCTCCCACTCTGATGAACACCATACCCCTGCGGGGTATTCCCCGAAGAGGGGGTGGTGGTGCGGATCGCATCGGGACGCGGTCCGACAGCAGAGCGTATGCGCCCGGACACGCCGCGCCCGAATCCGCGCCGGGCGGCGGGTGGATTCGGGTGCGGCGGGTGGCGCGGGACGGCCGGGGTCGGCACGGTCGACCCGGAACGGCCCGGGTGCGGCCGGGCCCGGCGGGGGCGGAGGCGGAGGCGAGGGCGGGGGTGGGGGTGGGGGGCGGTCAGGCGGGCGCCGACGGGTACTGGGCCGGGATCGGGGCGGCCCGCTCGCGGCGGACCAGCACTCGCAGCCAGAGCAGGCCGCCGAGTGAGACCACGATCAGCCCCAGTGTGTCGTAGAGCGTGTAGAGGTGGACCTGTTCGCCGGTCGGGTCCGGCATGTAGCCGAGGTCGAACAGGGCGCGCTGCCAGTCGCTGGTGGTGGTCCGGGCGACCAGCCAGACGGCGATGCCGCTCGTGCTGTCCCACAGCGCGTGCAGCAGTGCGACGCCCAGATAGGTGAGGACGACCGGGAGCGTGCAGTGGAAGTGGCCGCCGCGCCGCTCGCGGAAGAGCACCCCGCCGAGGATCGCCGTCCACAGGATGTGGCCGACCGGCGCCAGTACCCCGCGCAGGATCTCCGTCTCCACCAGGTTCCTGAGTGAGAGCCCCTGGATGCTGAGCACCGCGTTGAACGCGTACCCGGCGCTCTCGAAGGCGGCGAAGCCGGCGCCGACGGTGGCACCCAGGACCAGTCCGTACCGCAGCCCGCCGACCCGCAGCCGCCGGCTGACCGTGATCAGGGCGGCGAGCTTGACCGCCTCCTCGATCAGGCCGACGCCGACGTACATCCAGACCGAGGGCGAGAGCAGGTACGTCTCCAGGACCGAGGCGCCGAGGACGCCGATGATGCCGCCGATGCCGAAGCAGGCGAAGATCCGGTCCGCGCCCAGGTCGGCGGCGTAGCGCTCGTAGGCCCAGACCACCATCGTGGCCGGGACGAGGAAGCTGCCGAGCAGCACGATCGTCGGCACCAGGTTGCTGT
The DNA here is from genome assembly GCF_040655255.1 of Kitasatospora sp. NPDC050463. NCBI lineage: Bacteria > Bacillati > Actinomycetota > Actinomycetes > Kitasatosporales > Streptomycetaceae > Kitasatospora > Kitasatospora sp. NPDC050463. The sequence continues at coordinate 94,222 of NZ_JBFAJO010000031.1, read as the reverse complement.
TCCCGGTGAGGAGGGTGACGGCGACGGTGGCGATCCAGAGCAGTAGGCCGATCAGGAAGACCCTGAGCCATTGGTCGGGTCGTGCCGCCGTGCGCGCCGGCGGGTCGGAGATGCGGGGGGTGTTGCGGTATCCGGACACCGGTGATGGCCTCCCTTGTGTAGCCGCTTTGGTCGCACTGTATGACAAATCGGGTATTTCTGTACCGATTGGCCCAGTGCGGGAGGTGCCGGTCGGGCCGCCGCCCGGAGTGCGGGGGTGGGGGCGCTGATCATCCGTTATGTTCGATATGTGTTCCCGAACCGCCGAGCCCAGTCGCCCGCGGTCCCCACCGCCACGGGAGTGCCGCCGGAGCGGCGGCGCAGCGCGCTGCTGGCGGCCGACCTCCAGGACGTGCCGTTCTGGCGCCGGGCCAGTCCCGCGCTGGCCGCGACGCTGCTGGTCGGGCTGGCCGACCTGCTCTCCGGCAAGGACCGCTACCTCGCACCGCTGATGACGGTGGTGCCCACCATCGCCGCGCTCACCCTGCGGCCGCTCGAACTGCTGCTGGTCTGCCTGCTCGGCCTGTTCGCGGTGCTCGGCCTCAGCCACTACGACGAGGTCGACAACGTCAACGACGCGCGCTTCCTCTACGGGGCGATGATCAGCTACCTGCTGCTCACCGTGTTCTCCGCCTGGGTCGCCATGATCCGCATGCGCCGGGCCGCCGCCTTCGCGGCCGTCAGCTCCGTCGCCGAGGCCGCCCAGCGGGCGCTGCTGCGACTGCCCGGACCGGTGGTCGGACCGCTGCGCCTGGCGGTCCGGTACGTGTCCGCCGCCGATGCCTCCCGGATCGGCGGGGACCTCTACTCGGTGCTGGAGACCCCGCACGGCACCCGGGTGGCGGTCGGGGACGTCCGCGGCAAGGGGCTCGGCGCGGTGCAGACCGCCGCCGTCGTGCTCGGCTCCTTCCGCGAGGCCGCCTACGACGAGGCCGGGCTGCGCGGGGTCGCGGCCCGGATCGAGGCCAGCGTCGAGCGGCACGCGCCGGACGGGGAGTTCACCACCGCGCTGTTCGCGGAGTTCCGGACGCCGGGGGTGATGCAGCTGCTGCAGTACGGGCACGTCCCGCCGATCCGGGTGGACCACGACGGCGGGGCGCACGTGCTGCACGCGCCCGACCCGTGGGTGCCGCTCGGCCTGGGCCGGCTGGCCGTCGGCGAGCCGACCACCTGGGACCAGCCGTTCGGCCACGAGGACGTGCTGGTGCTCTGCACCGACGGCGTGATCGAGGCCCGGCACCGCGAGAGCGGCGACTTCTACCCGTTGGCGGAGCGGGTCGGCCCGTTGGTCCGGGACGCGGCCCGCTCCGCGACGGAGCTGGAAGCGGCGGTCGGCCGGGTCTACGCCGACCTGCTGGAGCACACCGGCGGGGAGCTGCGGGACGACGCACTGCTGCTCCTGATCACCCGGACGGACCAGTAGCGCGCCGGTGCGACAGGGCCACGGCGCCGGGGTGTCAGCCCGCGACGACCTCCGCGAGGGCACGGAAGAGCAGGGCCGTGGAGGTGGCGCCCGGGTCCTGGTGGCCGACGCTGCGCGGGCCGAGGTAGGAGGCGCGGCCCTTGCGGGCCTGGAGCGGCACGGTGGCCAGCGCGCCCTGCTCGGCCGCGTCCGCCGCGGCCCCGGCGGCCTGCGGCAGGTCGGCGCCCGCCGCCACCGCCTCGCGGTACGCGGCCAGGGCCGGGGTGTAGGCATCCACGATGGTCTTGTCGCCCGGCTCGGCCTTGCCGAGGGCCTGGACCGCCCGTAGTCCCTCGGCCAGCGCTGCGCCGAACGCGGCCGGGTCGGCCGGCCCGGGCAGCGCGGCGCCGAGCGCGCGGAACGCCTTGCCGTACAGCGGGCCGGAGGCCCCGCCGACCTTGGAGATCAGGGTGGTGCCGGCCTTGGTCAGCACCGCCCCCGGGCTGTCGGGGGCGAGACCGTCCAGCGCGGTGAGCACGGCGGCGAAGCCGCGCCGCAGGTTGCTGCCGTGGTCGCCGTCGCCGATCGCGGAGTCCAGGTCGGTGAGCCGACCCTGCTCCTTCTCGACCGCGACCGCGATCGCGCGGACCCAGGCCTCGGCCAGTGCGGTGTCGAAGTCCATGAGCGTTCCTCCCGCGTCAGGCCCGCTTGAGGGCGGGGGTGTCCACCGGGGCGTCCCAGAGGTCCAGCAGCCGGGCGTCGGCCTTGGTCAGGGTGAGCGAGAAGCCCGCCATGTCCAGGCTGGTCACGTAGTTCCCGACCAGGTTGCGGGCCACCGTGATGCCGCGCTCGGCCAGCCGGGCGGCGACCTCGCCGAAGACGATGTACAGCTCCAGCAACGGGGTGCCGCCCAGACCGTTCAGCAGGGCGATCACCTCGTCGCCGGAGGTCAGCCGGTGGTCGGCGAGGACGGTCTCCACCACCTCGGCGGCGAGGTCGCGGGCCGGGCGGAGCTTCTCGCGGCGGCGGCCGGGCTCGCCGTGGATGCCGACGCCGACCTCGATCTCGTCCTCCGGCAGGTCGAAGCCGGGCTTGCCGGCGGCCGGGGTGGTCGCGGCGGTCAGCGCGATCGCGAACGACCGGGAGGCGGCGTTGACCTGCTCGCCCACGGCGGCCACCTCGTCCAGCGTGGCGCCGCGCTCGGCCAGCGCACCGGCGATCTTCTCCACCAGTACGGTCGCGCCGGTGCCCCGGCGGCCGGCCGTGAAGGTCGAGTCCTCGACCGCGACGTCATCGTCGACCAGTACCGTGCGGACCACCAGGCCCTCCTCGGCGGCCAGTTCGGCGGCCAGCTCGAAGTTCATCACGTCGCCGGTGTAGTTCTTCACGACGAAGACCACTCCGGCGCCCGAGTTCACGGCCCTGGCGGCGGCCAGCATCTGGTCCGGCACGGGCGAGGTGAACACCTCGCCGGGGCAGGCGGCGTCCAGCATGCCCGGGCCGACGAAGCCGCCGTGCAGCGGTTCGTGGCCGGAGCCGCCACCGGAGACCAGCGCGACCTTCGGGGCCACCGGGCGGACCGCGCGGGTGATCACCCGGTTCGCGATGTCCACCGTCAACTCCCGGTGGGCGGCGGCGACTCCGGCGAGTGCGTCCTCCAGGACGCTCTCCGGGGTGTTGATCAGCTTCTTCACAACGCTTCGCTCCCTCGGCAGACGGTGCTGACCCGACGCTACGCCGGACGGGGGTGGCCGGCACCGGGTACGACACGCGGGCGGGCGGGACGCGGCCACGACACGCGGGGGCGGACGGACCACTCCCGTGGAGCAGCGGGACGGTCGTAGGGTCGGCGCCATGAGCGACTACGTGGGCATCGTCCTGGTCTCGCACAGCGCACAGCTCGCCGCCGGGCTGCGGGAGCTGCTGGGCGAACTCACCCCGGACACGGTGCGGGTGGTGCTGGCGGCCGGAACGGAGGACGGCGGGCTCGGGACCAGCTACGACCTGATCGCCGGGGCCGTCGCGGAGGCGGACGGCGGGGCCGGCGTGGTGGTCCTGGCGGACCTCGGCAGCTCGGTGCTGACCGCCGTCACACTGCTGGAGGACGAGCCGCGCCCCGGGGTGGTGCTGGTGGACGCGCCGTTCGTGGAGGGCGCGGTCGCGGCCGCGGTGACGGCCTCCACCGGAGCGGCCGTCGCCGAGGTGGCCGCCGCCGCCGAGGACGCGCGGGCGTTCCGCAAGCTGTAGCGGTCGCGCCGTGCCCGGCCGGCTACTTGGCGTCGGCGTAGCAGTCCACCACGGCGGTGGTGAGCGGGAACCGGACCGGCGTCTCCCCGAAGACCAGCCGGCGGGCCTCGTCGGCCGACTCGGCGACGGTGGCGGCCACCTGGTCGGCGAGGTTCGCCGGGGTGTGCACCACCACTTCGTCGTGCTGGAAGAACACCAGGTGCGGACGCTCGCCCGGGCTCGCGGCGGGCAGCGCGTTCAGCCGCCGGCGCAGCGCCGCGAGCAGGGCGAGAGCCCAGTCGGCCGCACTGGCCTGGATCACGAAGTTGCGGGTGAAGCGGCCCCGGGCGCGGGCCGATCGGCCACCGGCCTCCCCCGCCGTCTCCGGCGCCTCGGTGAGGTCGAGCCAGTCGGCGGAGGGCGGCGGGCAGGGCCGGCCCAGCCGGGAGGCGACCACGCCGCCGTCCTCGCCCGTCCGGGCGGCCGCCTCGACGTAGCCCATGGCGGCCGGGTAGCGGCGGCGCAGGGTGGCGAGGAGCGGGCCGATGTCCCCGCTGGTCTGGCCGTACATGGCGCCGAGCAGGCCGAGCTTGGCCTTGGCGCGGTCCCCCTGGAACGCGGAGGCGGCCAGCGCCTCGTAGAGGTCGCCGTCGGCCGCGGCGCGGGCCAGGCCGGCGTCCTGGGAGAGCGCGGCCAGCACGCGCGGCTCCAGCTGGGCGGCGTCGGCGACGACGAACAGCCAGCCCGGGTCGGCGACCACGGCGCGGCGCAGGATGCGCGGGATCTGCAGCGCGCCGCCGCCCCGGCTGGCCCAGCGGCCGGAGACCACGCCGCCGACCACGTACTCGGGGCGGAACCGGCCGCCGCGGGCCCAGGCGTCCTGCCAGGCCCAGCCGTGCGCGGCGTGGATCCGGGCGAGCTCCTTGTAGCGGACCATCAGCGCGGCGGCCGGGTGGTCCACCGCCTTCAACTCCCAGGACCGGGTGGAGCCGAGCTGGATGCCCCGGTCGGCGAAGGCACGCAGCACCTGGCTGTGCGAGTCGGGGTTGAACGGGCGGCCGCCGAGGGACTCCTGGAGTTCGACGGCCAGCTCGGAGAGCAGCCTGGGCTGGGCACCGGGGACGGTCGGACGGGGGCCGAGCAGCTCGGTGAGCAGCCGGTCGTGGATGTCGGTGCGCCAGGGCAGGCCGTCGTGGGCCATCTCGGCGGCCACCAGCGCGCCGGCCGACTCGGCGGCGACCAGCAGCCGGAACCGGGAGCGGGCGCCCGGGTCGGCGATCGCGGCGAGCCGGCGCTGCTGCTCGGCGTGGACGGCCGCCACGGCGGTCAGCGCGTCGGCCCCGGGCGGGAGTTGGAGCCGGTCGGGGGCGAACAGGGTGTCCTGGCCGTCCCCGGACTCGGCGGAGCCGGGCTCGGGCAGGTCGGCGGGGACGGGCAGCCCGCGCAGCCGGGCCCAGGCGGCGCCGAGCGAGCGGGGCGCGCCGAACCGGCCCTCGTACGCCAGCAGCAGGGCCTCGACCAGCCTGAGGTCGTGGCAGCGGGCGAGCCGGTCGGGCAGCCGGGGGAGCAGGGGGGCGTAGGCGCTGTCGGTGGCCGCCCAGACCCAGCGGGGGTGCTCCGCGGCCTCCCGCTCGGCGACGGCGGCCGCGAGGTCCGGTACCGCGGCGGGCGGGCCGAGCGGGGCACCGGCGTCGTCGAGCGGCTGCAGCCGCCCGCCCGGGCCGTGCGGGTCGGGGACGAGGGCGATCCGGGGTGCCACGGGGGCTCCTCCTCTCGGGCGTACGGGCTGCGGACCTTGACGGTAACCGGTGGGTACGACAACCGGCGCAGGCGCGCGTGCCGGCCGGTGCGCCGGCGTACCCGGCAGTGCGCCGCCCACCGGGTCCGGTGGCGGTCACCGGGCCGCTACCACCGCGTAGGGTCGGCGAAATGACCGAGAACCCGTTCTTCAAGCCCAGCACGCTGGTCTACGAACTGCCACCCTTCGCCGAGATCCGGGAAGAGCACTACCTGCCCGCGTTCGAGCGCGGGATGGCCGAGCAGCTCGCCGAGATCGCCGAGATCACCGCCAATCCGGAGCCGCCGACCTTCGACAACACCCTGATCGCGCTGGAGCGCTCGGGTGCGCTGCTGAAGCGGGTTCGCGCGGTCTTCGACAACCAGGTCTCCTCGGACACCACACCGGCCGTGGACCGGGTGGACGCCGAGATCAGCCCGCGGCTGGCGGAGCACCGGGACGCGATCCACCTGGACGCCGCGCTGTTCGCCCGGATCGAGGAGCTGCACGGGCGGCGGGCCCGGCTCGGCCTGGACGAGGAGTCGCTGCGGCTGCTGGAGCGGCGGCACACCGCCTTCGTCCGGGCCGGCGCCCGGCTCGGCGCCGCCGAGCAGCAGCGGCTGCGCGGGCTGAACGCCGAACTGGCCGCCGGCGCCTCGGCGTTCCGCCGCAACGTGTCGGCGGACTCGAAGGCGCGGTCGCTGGTGCTGGACTCCGCGGCCGAGCTGGCCGGGCTCTCGCCCGACGCGATCGCCGGCGCGGCCGAGAACGCCCGGGCGCTCGGGTACGACGGCAAGTACGTGCTGAGCCTGAAGAACTTCTCCAACCAGCCGGAGCTGGCCTTCCTCACCGACCGCTCGGTGCGCGAGCGCCTGCTGGCGGCCTCGCTGGGCCGTGCGGCCGAGGCCAACGGCCCGCTGGCGATCCGGATGTCCGCGCTGCGCGCCGAGCGGGCCCGGCTGCTCGGGTACGACACGCACGCCGCCTACGTGGTGGCGGACGAGACGGCCGGCACCGTCGAGGCGGTCGACGCGCTGCTGACCCGGCTGGTGCCGCCGGCGGTGGCCAACGCGCGGCGGGAGGCGGTGGAACTGGCCGCGGCGGCCGCCGCCGACGGGATCGACGAGATCGCCGCGCACGACTGGGCGTACTACTCGGAGCTCGTCCGGCAGTCCTCCTACCAGGTGGACGCGGCGGCGCTGCGTCCCTGGTTCGAGCTGGAGCGGGTGCTGCGCGACGGCGTCTTCTTCGCCGCCAACCTGGCCTACGGGGTGACCTTCACCGAGCGGCCGGACCTCACGGCGTACCACCGGGACGTGCGGGTCTTCGAGGTGTTCGAGGAGGACGGCGGCTCGCTGGGCCTGTTCCTCGGGGACTTCCACGCCCGGGCGTCCAAGCGCGGCGGCGCCTGGATGGACGAACTGGTCACCCAGTCGCGGCTGCTGGGCCGGCGGCCGGTGGTGATGAACAACCTGAACGTGGCCCGCCCGGCGCCGGGCGAGCCGGTGCTGCTCTCCTGGGACGAGGTGCGCACGCTGTTCCACGAGTTCGGCCACGCGCTGCACGGGTTGTTCTCGGACGTGCGCTACCCGTACTTCGCCGGGACGGACGTGCCGCGGGACTTCGTGGAGTTCCCCTCGCAGGTCAACGAGATGTGGATGGTCCGGCCCGAGGTGCTGGCCAACTACGCCAAGCACCACGTGACCGGCGAGCCGCTGCCGGCCGAGCTGGTCGAGCGGATGGCGGCGGCCGAGGGCTTCGGGCAGGGGTTCCGGACCGTCGAGTACCTGGCGGCGGCGCTGCTGGACCTCGCCTGGCACACCGTGCCGCAGGGCCAGGAGATCGCGGACGCCGAGGAGTTCGAGGCGCGGGCGCTGGCGAAGGCCGGGCTCGCGGTGGCGGCGATCCCGCCGCGCTACCGGACGGCCTACTTCTCGCACATCTTCGCCGGCGGGTACAGCGCGGGCTACTACGCGTACATCTGGTCCGAGGTGCTGGACGCCGAGACGGTGGACTGGTTCCGGGGCAACGGCCGGAGCGTGCGGGAGAGCGGCGAGGTGTTCCGCCGCGAGCTGCTGTCGCGCGGGGACAGCCGGGGCGCGCTGGACTCCTTCCGTGCGGTGGTCGGGCGCGACCCGGGGACGGCTCCGCTGCTGGCCCGCCGCGGTCTGGCGTAGCGGGGGCCGGCCGGTGGCCCGCCGGCGAGGCGGGCCACCGGGCCTCAGCGGGGTGTGAGGGTCACCGTGACCGGGGTGCCCGGGCGGGTGTGCGGCAGGCGGATCCGGGCGCTGCCGGCCCGGCCGTCGGCCGGCTGGTCGAGCTCGACCCGGGCCGCCGGGGTGACGGTGATCCGCACGCCGGTGGGGAACGTCGCGGCCGGCAGGACCAGTTCGGTGGTCCGGCCGGTGCCGTCGGCGGTCCAGCGCACGAGGTGGCCGTCCGCCGCCGTACCGGTGCGCACGGCCGTCCCGGCGACCGCCACCGGGTACGGGCCGAAGGCCGGCTCGTCGCCGGGTGCGGGGCGGCCGGCCGGATCGAGCGCGCAGTAGCCGCCGTCGCCCCGGCACCAGTACCACATCGCCCAGCCGGCGGCGAAACCGTCCATGGCCGCGACCTGGCGGCGGACCAGCTGGGTGTTGCCCGGTGTCCGCGAGTTCGGCGGGCCCCACTCGCCGACCAGCACGGGCAGGTGGTGTGCGGCCGGGTAGGCGGTGATCGCGGCGGTGTAGTTCTCGACGAAGCCGCCGGCCGGGTCCCAGTCGGCGCCGGACTCGACGGCGGTGTCGTAGAAGTGCGGCGCGTAGCCGAGCCGGGGCGCGCCGGGGCGCGGGTCGGTGAAGCCGGGCAGCCGGGTGGGCACGCCCTGGCCGACCAGGACGGTCGGCTCGACGAACAGCCAGGCGCGGGAGTCCACTCGGCGTACGGCCCCGATCAGCCGACGGTACATGTCGGCGAGGCGGCCCTGTTCGAGGGCGGCGGAGGCGGCGGCGAGCACCGCCGGATCGGTCGGGTCGCCGTCCACCGGGCCGAACGGCTCGTTGAACAGGTCGTAGCCCAGCAGTGAGCGGTGGCCGCGCAGTTCGCGGGCCAGCCGGGTGTAGAAGTCCGCCTGCCAGGCGCGCAGGTCCGGGTCGTCGTAGAGGTGGCGGAAGGCCGCCTGGACGGCGGGCTGGAAGTAGCCGGCGAACCAGTCGTCCGGGTCCGGGGTGAACGGCAGGCCGTCGTCGCGGGTGGCCCAGAGCGGGATGCCGCGGTCGCCGCCGCCGTACTTCGGGCCGTAGACGTCCTGGTGGAAGTCGACCAGGGCCAGCACGCCGTAGTGGTCGGCCCAGTCGAGCACCCGGTGCAGGCGGCGCAGTTCGGCCGGGTCGAGGCGCCCGCGGGTGGGTTCCAGCCTGGTCCAGGAGACGGCCACCCGGATCAGCGTGAAGCCCTGGGCGGCCAGGGACTCGACGTCCCGCTCGGTGGCCTCGGCGTACTTGTCGAGGTTGAAGCCGCGCAGTCGTAGGCGGCGGCCGGTGGCGTCGGTGAGGTCGGTGGTGCCGTCCGGCGCGGTGGCGGTGGCGGTGGGGAACCCGGCCCGGGCCGGTCGGCCGTGGGCGTCGTCCCGGGCCTGGGCCGGGGTGGCGGACAGCGGGACAGCCAGGGCGGCGGTGGCGGCGAGCAGGAGGGCAACGGCGGTGCGGCACGGGCGCATCGGGACCTCGCGGGATCTCGCGGAGCGGGGGTGGGGCCCGATGATGCCCGGATCATCGTGCACCGCACAAGGGTTCAGACCGGTGGTGCCTCCGCCGCCGGGGCGGGCAGGACGGCGGTCGGCAGGTCGGCGGCGGCCGCGAGGCGCCCCCAGAGCAGGTCGGCGAGGGCCTGCACCATCCGGGTGCGCGAGCAGGGTCTGGACTCCAGCCACCAGTCGCCCGCGGCCAGCACCATGCCGGTGATGCCCCGGCCCCAGGCCTCGGCGAGGAGTTCCCGGTCGGCTCCGAGGTCGACCTGGCTCTCGACGGCCCGGGTGATCTCCCCGGCGATCTGACGCAGCGCCGGGGCGAGCGCGTTGCCGACACCGGACGGGTCGCCGGGCTCGGGGTGGGTGAGCAGCCGGTAGACCTGCGGGCGGGCCTCGATCCCGGCGAGGTAGGTGTCCAGCACGTGCTCGACCCGGTCGCGGCGTTCCAGCGGCTCGCTCAGCGCGGCCCGTACGGCGGCCAGCAGGCCGCTGGTGTGGCGCTCGGTCAGCGCCCTGATCAGGCCGTTCCGGTCACCGAAGTGGCGGTACAGGATCGGCTTGGTGATCCCGGCCTCGGCGGCGATGGCGTTCATGCTGGCGCCGGGGCCCTCCCGCTGGACCACCCGGTCGGCGGCGTTGAGCAGCTGCTCCCGGCGGGGTTCGTCGGCGGGCGGCATGAGGGCTCCTGGCGGGTCTGGCCGACGGGGTTCCGGCTGCGGGCGGGGTGCGGGTGGGGCGGGTCTGCGGCTGTGCGGTGGGGCGGTCTGCGGGGCGGGTGGGGTGCGGAGCCGCCCCGGGCGGGGCGTTGACATTCCTACCTATGAGTAGCAGACTCCCCGCGATGTTACCCCCGGTAACACCTGTCCGACACCGCTTCTGCCCCGCCTTTGAACCCGCTGCCGGCCCGGCGGCGAGGGGCCCCTTCGAACGGAGGCATCATGAGCACGTTCTCGCTGGACCCGGGCGCGGACCAGCTCGCCGTACGCGACTGGCTGCACGGCTTCGCCGCCGACGTGATGCGCCCCGCCGCGGCCGAGTGGGACGAGCGCGAGGAGACGCCCTGGCCGGTCATCCAGGAGGCCGCCAAGCTCGGGATCTACTCGCCCGACTTCTACGCCCAGCAGTACTTCGACCCCTCCGGCGTGGGCATCCCGATCGCCATGGAGGAGCTGTTCTGGGGCGACGCGGGCATCGGCCTGTCCATCGTCGGCACCACGCTGGCCGCCGTCGCGGTGCTCGCCAACGGCACCGACGAGCAGATCGGCACCTGGGCGCCGCAGATGTTCGGCACCCCGGACGACGTCAAGGTGGCCGCGTTCTGCTCCTCCGAGCCGGACGCCGGCTCCGACGTCTCCGCGCTGCGCACCAGGGCCGTCTACGACGAGGCCAAGGACGAGTGGGTGCTGAACGGCACCAAGACCTGGGCGACCAACGGCGGGATCGCCGCCGTCCACGTGGTGGTGGCCACCGTCGACCCGGCGCTCGGCGCGCGCGGCCAGGCCTCCTTCGTGGTGCCCCCGGGCACGCCCGGGCTGAGCCAGGGCCAGAAGTTCAAGAAGCACGGCATCCGTGCCTCGCACACCGCCGAGGTGGTCCTGGACGGCGTCCGGCTGCCCGGTCACTGCCTGCTCGGCGGCAAGGAGAAGCTGGACGAGCGGCTGGCCCGGGCCCGCGAGGGGGCCAAGCGCACCGGCGGCCGGGGCAACGCGGCGATGGCCACCTTCGAGGCCTCCCGGCCGGCCGTCGGGGCGCAGGCGATCGGCATCGCCCGGGCCGCGTACGAGGTGGCGCTGGACTACGCGAAGACCCGGGTGCAGTTCGGCCGCCCGATCATCGACAACCAGGGCGTGGCCTTCCAGCTGGCGGACATGAAGACCCGGATCGACGCCTCCCGGCTGCTGGTCTGGCGGGCCTCCTGGATGGCGGCCAACAACCAGCCGTTCACCGCGGCCGAGGGCTCGATGTCCAAGCTCTACGCGGGCGAGACGGCCAAGTGGGTCACCGCGCAGGCGATGCAGATCTTCGGCGGCAACGGCTTCACCCGCGAGTACCCGGTCGAGCGGATGCACCGGGACAGCGCGATCTACTCGATCTTCGAGGGCACCAGCGAGATCCAGCGTCTGGTGATCGCCCGTGCGATCTCCGGGATGCCGATCCGCTGAGCGCGCGGGGTCAGAAACGGGGCGGGCGGCCCTCCAGGAAGGCGGCGAGGCCCTCACGGACGTCCGGGGCCTCGCGGGAGCGGCGCTCCCAGGGTCGCAGCGCCTCGGCGGCCTGCTCCGGCGGGACGGCCAGCGCGGCCTTGACCGCGCCGATGGTCTGCGGCGACCGCGTGGTCAGCAGCCGGGCGAACTCCAGTGCCACGGAGTCCAGTTCGGCGCCCGGCAGGACCCGGTCGGCGAGGCCGGTCGCGACACTCTCCCGACCGCTCACCAACTCGCCGGAGAAGAGCAGGTACTTGGCGCGGGACGGGCCCACCAGCCGGGCCAGCCGTAGGGTCGGCACCGCGGGGTAGACTACGCCCAGCTTGGCCGGGGTGATGCCCAGTCGGGCGTCCTCGGCGACGAACCGCAGGTCGCAGGCGACGGCCAGCTGGCAGCCGCCGCCGACGCAGGCGCCGTGCACCACGGCGACGGTCGGGTGCGGGAAGGCCGCCAGCGCCTCCTCGGCGGCGACGTTGACGGCGTGGTAGTCGTCGGCGCGGTCCGGGTCGGCGTAGATCCCGGACAGCTCGGCGATGTCCGCGCCGGCACTGAAGGTGCCGCCGGCGCCGGTGACCAGCAGGGCCCGCAGGCCGGGCTGCTCGGCGAGTCGGAGCAGGACCTTCGGCAGCACCTGCCAGATCGCCAGGGTGACGGCGTTGCGCCGGTGCGGCCGGGCGAACTCCAGTACCGCGACGCCGTCCTCGCCGGTGTAGGCGTTGAGGCCGTCGACGTGGGTGGGCAGCGGGGAGCGGTCCCGCGTGAGCAGCGGCTGGTCCATGCGCACCTCCGGAGATCGTGGTGCGCACACTCTCTCAGGCGCGGGCGCGCCGCCGCCGGGCGGACCGGCTGCCGGGGCTTGCCGGGACGCGTGCCGGGTCGGCCGCCGGTCCGGCGCGCGTGTGTTCAGACGGGCCGGGTGCCGTAGTCGCCGAGGCCGTGCTCGACCAGGGCGAAGGCGTGGTGGGCGTGCTCGACGGCCTCCGGGAGCACGTCGACGGCCCGTTCGCCGGCCAGCATCCGGCGGTGGTTCTCCTCGGTCAGCGCCAGTCGGACGCTCATCAGCTGGGCGGCGGCGACCCGCGCGGCGAGCCGGTCGCCGGCCGGGTCCTGGGCGAGCAGCTCGGCGGCGAGCAGCTCATTGGCCGCATGGCCCCACGCGGTGGTGGCGCGCAGCGCCAGCGCGGGTGTCCGGTGGATCAGCCGGACCACGTCGAGCACGAACCGTTCGTCGCTCAGGCCGGTGGCCGGGTCGAACCGCTCCAGAGCCGCCAGGAAGTGGGTGCGCACCGCGGCCACCGCCGAGACGCCGGGGGCGCGATCGCGGATCACCTCGGCGGCTTCGCCGGTGTGCTGCTCCATCGGGCCCATGACCAGGTCTTCCTTGGACGGGAAGTAGTTGAAGACGGTCATCTTCGAGACCTCGGCCGCGGCGGCGATCTCGGCGACCGAGACCTCGTCGAAGCTCCGCTCGGCGAACAGGGTGATCGCGCTGCGCCAGATCCGCAGGGCGGTCTGGCGCTTCTTGCGCTCGCGCAGGCCCAGGGCCGCGTCGGCCGGTTCTGTCGCTGCGGGATCGGTGGTCGCGGTGCGCTTCGCCATGGCAGGACTGTACCAGGATCAAAGATTGACCGGGGCGAATGATGGGTCGGGATGAATAGTTGACTCCAGCGAAGAATTGACCGAGTACAACATCTCTGCGATGGTGAGGGCGGGCCGCCGAGCCGCACCCGTCCGGTGCGGCCCGGCGCCCGTCCGAACGCCCGAACTCCGCTATCCCCGGGGGGATTCACGATGGCCGCCACTGCGCCGGCAGCAGCTCTGATGACGGAGCCCCAGCGCAAGCTGGGCATGCTGCTCTGCCTGATCACGATCATCCTGGCCGTGCTCGACATGAACATCGTGTCGGCCGCCACCGTGCCGATCGTCCAGGACCTCGACCCGGTCCACGGCGTCGACCGGCTGCCCTGGCTGGTCAGCGCCTTCGCGCTGGCGGCGACGGCGCTGCTGCCGCTCTACGGCAAGCTCTGCGACGTCTACGGCGCCAAGCGGGCGCTGCTCGGGGCGGTCGGCGTCTTCCTGCTCGGCTCGGCGCTCTGCGGGGCGGCGCAGTCGATGACCCAGCTGATCGCCTTCCGGGCCGTCCAGGGCATCGGCGGTGGCGGGCTGATGAGCGTGACGATGGTGGTGATGGCGCAGCTCAAGGACCCGGACGAGGCGAAGGGCGGCGGTGGTGGCATGGGCGGCGTGGTCGGCGGGGCCGGTATGGCCCTCGGCCCGCTGATCGGCGCCCTCCTGGCGGACCACCTCGACTGGCGCTGGATCTTCTACGTCAACCTGCCGCTCGGCCTGCTCGTCCTGGTCGGCTCCGCGCTCGTGCTCAAGCTCCCCCGCGCGGCCGGCCGGCGCGGCCTGGACTTCCCCGGCGCCGCCCTCGCGGCCGCGTTCGCCACCGGGCTGCTGCTGGTCACCGAGTGGGGCGGCAAGACCTACGCCTGGACCTCGCCGGAGATCATCGGACTGGCCGTCGCCACCCTCGCCGCCCTCGGCCTCTTCCTGTGGCGCCAGGCCACCGCCGCCGAGCCGGTGCTGACGCTCTCGCTCTTCCGCATTCCGGAGATCCGGATCGGGTTCGCGGTGCAGGGGCTGGTCGGGATGGGCCTGATGGGCGCGATCATGTACGTGATGCTGTACCTGCAGGTGGCCCGGGGCGTCGCCGCGACCTCCGCCAGCCTCTACCTGATCCCGATGGCGCTCGGCATGACGGTGGTCGGCCTCGCGGTCAACCGGCTCACCGCGTGGGGCTGGTCCGTCCGGGCGATCCTGGTCTCCGGCGCGGCCTGTGCCGCGACCGCCCTGCTGCTGCTCGGGCTGAGCGGCCCGGACACCTCGCTCTGGCTGGTGCGGGCCGACCTCGCGCTGCTCGGAGTCGGCCTCGGCCAGCTGATCGGCCACCTCATCGGTGTCGTCCAGGAGGCCGCTCCGGTCCACCAGTTGGGCGTCGCCACCACCGGCATCCGGTTCTTCCAGACGCTCGGCAGTGCGCTGGGTGCCGCGTTCTTCGGCACCGTGCTGGCCCGGGTCTTCGACAGCGGCGAGCCGGGTACTCCGCTCGGTGCGGTGAGCGGCCTGACCGGCGCCGCCCGGGACCACGCGGTGCACAGCTTCATCGACGCGGTGGACGTGGTGTTCCTCTCGGCGGCCGGAGTGCTGGCGCTGGTCCTGGTGCTCGCGCTGCGACTGCGACCGCGCCGGGCGGCCGAGTCGCGGCCGGAGCAGCGGGTGCTGGCCGCCTGAGCGGGGGCGGACGGCACCGGGTCCGGCGGACGCCTGTCCGCCGGACCCGGTGCCGTCCTGTCGGTCAGGGGTGGGCCGTGTCAGGGGGTGGGCTTCCACTCGTGGGCCAGCAGCGACCAGATCTCCGAGTCCAGGTAGGCGCCGTTGACCAGGTGCGTCTCCCGCATCGTGCCGTCGAGCCGCATGCCCAGCCGCTGGGCGAGCGCCCGGCTGCGGATGTTCGCCGGGCTGGTGTGCCACTCGATCCGGTGCAGGCCGCGGGTGGTGAACGCGTAGTCGATCAGGTGGCGGACGGCGGCCGCGACCAGGCCCAGGCCCTCGCCGGCGGGCTCGGTCCAGACACCGACCTCCGCGATGCCGGTGGTGGCGCTGAAGTCCACGAACATCGTGCCGCCGACCAGCGTGCCGTCCAGCCAGATCCCGTAGAGCCGGCCGGTGTCGGCGGCCTGCCGGTCGGCGTAGCGCTGGAGGGTGAGGCGGGCCGACTCCAGGTCGGTGGAGCGGCCGGCCCAGCTGATCCACGGGTTCGTGTGATCGCGGGCGCGGTCCATGTGGGCCAGGAACTCGGCTGCCTGCCACGGCTCCAGGGGGCGCAGTTCGGCATGGTCGGTGAGCGGGACGGCGAACATCGGCGGGCCTTTCGAGGGTGGAGGCGCTGGGCGGGCGGTGGGGGCGAGGCGGTGGCCGGCCGAGCGGTGGATCCCTGGCGGTCCGGCTGTTCCCACGTACATAACAAACGTTTGGTATGTACGATAGCGCCTATGACACCAGCCCGGGGAGACCACGAAGCCCGACGCCGGGACGTATCCGAGGCGGTCTGGCGGGTGCTGTCCTCGCGCGGCTTCGAGGGGCTGACGCTGCGTGCGGTGGCCACCGAAATGGGTGCCTCCACCGGGCTGTTGACGCACTACTTCCCCAACAAGCGGACGCTGGTCGCGCACGCCCTCGACGTGCTCGACCGGCGCTCCCAGGAGCGCCCGCGCCGGATCGCCCCGGGGGACGGCAGCCCACCGCCGGCCGCCGGACTGCCCCGGCTGCGGGCGGCACTGCTCGACATCCTCCCGCTGGACGAAGCCGCCGCTGCCGGCAACCGGATCTGGGTCGGCTCCTGGGACGTGGCACTGGCCGACCCGGAGCTGGCCACCGCGCACGCGGCCCGGTACGGGCGGGCGCGGGCGCTGCTGACCGAGTCGGTGGCCTCCGCGCAGCGGCTCGGTGAGCTGCCGGACGACGTGGCCGCCGAACAGCTCGCGGCGGGAGCGCAGGCCTTCGCGCTGGGGCTGGTGGTGCAGGCACTGTTCGCGCCGGCGGAGTTCCCGGCCGAGCGGCAGACGGCGCTGTTGGACGCCTACCTGGCGGGACTGGCCGGGCCGGCGCGGGAGGTGGAGCGGCTCTGACCGCGGCTCCGGCTGGGGCCGGGGTGGAGAGCGGGGTCGTTGTTTGCGTCCGGACCGCGCGGCCGGTTCGTGCCGGGGTTTCCCGTGGGCCGTTTTCGGCGCTGCCATGACACGCATTGTCACGGGTTATGTGCGTTCGGTGTCCGGAATTCCCCGGCGGGCCGGCCGGGCACGGCCCTCACCGGCGTGGTGGCCTGCGGGAATTCGGGCGCGGTGCCCCCAGCAGGATTCGAACCTGCGACCTACCGCTTAGAAGGCGGGTGCTCTATCCGCTGAGCTATGGGGGCGGGACGGACGGCGCCCTGATGGGCGTGACCGTTGCCGGGATCGGGCGACGAGCGCGCGGGGCGCCCGCTGTCCGGCCCCGTGCCTGAGGGTGGGGTGGGGGTTGGCGGGGCCTTGCCCTGTCGGGGACAGGATAAGGGTGTCCAGATCCTCAGCCGGGTGTAACAACACCGTCGCGGGTGTGTCGGCTTCGGTGGAGCGGTCCGATAATCGCAGGTGAAGGCCGTGCGTGCAGCGGTCTGACGCTCTTCGGCGCCGGACGTTGTGCAGTCGTTACGGGGCTGCCGCCCCACCCGTTATGGATTCGGCACGGAGAAACTACCCCGCTCGGCACGGGTGGGGGGCCGTATTCGGGTTCGTTCGGTCGGATGACGTGGGCGGACGGTCGGGCAGGCCACCCCTGGGGGTGCGGCGGCGCGGCGGGAAGCCGGGCGTTTGTTGTCATGGCCGCGCAGAGGTGAGGCTGAAAGTAGGACCGGAAGGGCCGAAATTCACCCCTGTGAGTGACCCCGGTTTTCCACAGGGCCGAGTTGTCCACAGGATTTCCGATCTCTTCGACATGGATTTCCCGGGAAGTGCACTCTCAACTCGCGCCGGTTGATTCCGTACGGTGCATCGGAGAGAACGGAGCGTGTTCTGTGAACGAGACCCTGGTGACGGTGATCGGCAATGTCGCGACCGAGGTGAGCTGCACGCGGACGGCGGACGGGGTGGCGGTGGCCAACTTCCGGCTGGCGTCGACCGAGCGCCGCTACGACCGGCTGCGGGAGGGCTGGGTGGACGGCGAGACGCAGTGGGTGACGGTGACGGCCTGGCGGGCGCTGGCGGGTCACCTGATCGGCTCGCTGTCGAAGGGGGATCCGGTGGTGGTGAGCGGGCGACTGCGGGTGCGGGAGTGGATGGAGGGGGAGGCGAGGCGCAGCAGGGTCGAGATCGACGCCCGATCGGTCGGACACGATCTCAGTCGCGGCACCGCCGTCTTCACGTGGGGCGGGGGGTCGCCGGGGGAGTCGCCGGGCGGCCGCGAGGTGCCCGTGGGGGAGGCGGTGCCGGGCTGGATCGCGGACGCACTGCAGGCGCGGAAGGCGTCGGTGGGCCCCCTGGTGGCACCCCCGTTGGCGGTCGTCGGGTCGGGCGCGCGGGTGGCTGACGGGGGAGCGGAGAGTGACGTCCAGGCTTCCTCGGCCTGACCGTCGGCGGATCCAAACTGTCGACAAATATGTTGATCGAGACGGTTGTTGTGCCCGCACGCGCAATCGCCGGACGGTTAAGCGAAGGATCCGGAGTTTCTGGCTGATCGTCAGCTTGTGTGGATGATGGGAGCATTGATAACGATACAGATACGGAATCGTCCTGATTTCGCATGGGGGTTTGCGGGCCTCCGTGGCTCAATAGGATTCGTCTGGTTCACACACATGCGGCTGCGTCACAGGGCGCGCGGCAATGCAAGGCGGGCCGCCCATCGGCTGGCCCGGCCCGGAGGGATCCCAGATGTTCCAGAGGCAGGGGCGGAGTCTTCCGCGCATAACGACTGTCATGCTCACGACCAGCGTAGCGCTGGGTGGGAGCCTGCTCGCGGCCGGTGCGGCGGCTGCGGCCGACGCACCGGGTGCGGGCGTGACGGCGGTGATCCAGCCGACCATGCAGAGCGAGGAGATCGCCATCGAGGGCGGTCACTCCGTCCAGGGCGGTCTGTTCACCCTCAAGACGGCCAACGGCGAGCTCCGTACGTACTGCATCGACATCGACCACCCGGTCAACATCAAGAGCGGGGTCGAGTACCAGGAGTCGGACTGGAAGTCGAGCTCGCTCGGCCGCAAGGAGAAGGCTCAGGACGCCGCCAAGATCCGCTGGATCCTGGAGAACTCCTACCCGCAGGTCACCGACCTCAAGAAGCTGGCCGACGCGGCCGGCATCAAGGAGGGCGAGCTCACCGCCGACGACGCCGCCGCGGGCACCCAGGCCGCGATCTGGAAGTTCTCCGACGGCAAGAACGCCACCCCGGTGGACGCGCAGGCCAAGAAGCTGCGCGACTACCTGGTCAGCGACAGCAACAAGGGCATCGCCGCCGAGCCCAAGCCCTCGCTGAGCCTCACCCCGGACTCGGTGTCGGGCAAGCCGGGCGGCAAGCTCGGCCCCTTCACCATCAACTCCAGCGCCTCCGAGGTGAAGCTCGCGGTCTCCGGTGACGCCGCGGACAAGGTGAAGCTGGTCGACAAGGACGGCAAGCCGGTCGCCGGCCTGACCGGCCCGGTCGCCAAGGACACCTCGCTGTTCCTGGACGTGCCGGCCGGCACCCCGGACGGCGCGGCCACCGTGACGGCCTCGGCCGAGACCGTCGTGCCCAACGGCCGGGTCTTCCTGAGCAAGGGCTACACCCCCGAGAAGCACAGCCAGACCATGATCCTGGCCGGCTCCACCAAGCTCAGCGTGGTGGACGCGGCCAAGGCCGCGTGGAAGGCGGGCAAGGGCCCGCTGGTGGACAGCAACGCCCAGGTCGAGTGCGACGCCAACGGCGTCCGGGTCAACCTCGCCAACGGCGGCGACGAGGCGGCCACCGTCACCGTCCAGCCGGGCAAGACGGTCACCGTCCAGCCGGGCAAGATGGAGAGCGTGGTCGTCCCGGTCGCCGAGGACGCCGCCTACACCATCACGGTCACCGGCCCGAACGGCTACACCAAGGAGTTCAAGGGCATCCTGGACTGCAAGGTGACCAGCGTGACCCCGCCGACCGCCAGCCCGTCGGCCAGCAAGAGCGCCTCGGCCACCCCGACCCCGAGCGCCACCCCGACGGGTACGCCGTCCGCGGCCCCGTCCAGCTCGACGGCGCACCCGGCTCCGGTCGCCTCCAGCCCGGCCCCGGGCACCACGGGCGGCCTGGCCGCCACCGGTGGTAACGACGCCACCCCGGTGCTCGCCGCCGTCGCCGGCGGTCTGGTCGTGGCCGGTGCTGCCGCGGTCTTCGTCCTGCGCCGCCGCGGTCGCCACGGTCGCAGCGCCGCCTGACGCACCGCGCTCCACGGAGGACCGAAGCACCGAAGTGAAGTAGCGACACGGTGCAGTAGTACCGAAGTGAAGTAGGACCGACGTACCGAAGGGAAAGGCGCCTGACGTGCCCCGGCACGGCAGGCGCCTTTCCCGCCCGGCCCGGCTCCCCGCACCCGCTGTGGGGAGCCGGGCCGCGGTGCGTCCGGTGGCGGTGGACCGCAGGCCCCGCGGGCTCTCCGGGCGGATACCCCAGTGGGGCAAGCAGGCGGTTCGGGCGCTCGGCCGGGTGCGGCACAATGGAAAGCTGCAACCCGACTTACTCCCGACGACGCCGGAGCGATCTCACGTGGCGGAATACATCTACACGATGCGCAAGGTGCGCAAGGCGCACGGCGACAAGGTCATCCTTGACGACGTGACGCTCAGCTTCCTTCCCGGAGCGAAGATCGGCGTCCTCGGTCCCAACGGCGCCGGCAAGTCCACCGTGCTCAAGATGATGGCCGGTCTGGAGCAGCCCTCCAACGGCGACGCCTTCCTCTCGCCCGGCTACACCGTCGGCATGCTGCTCCAGGAGCCGCCGCTCGACGAGGCGAAGACGGTCCTGGAGAACGTCGAGGACGGCGTCCGGGAGGTCAAGGGGAAGCTCGACCGCTTCAACGAGATCGCCGAGCTGATGGCCACCGACTACTCGGACGCCCTGCTGGACGAGATGGGCAAGCTCCAGGAGGAGCTGGACCACGCCAACGCGTGGGACCTGGAGGCGCAGCTGGAGCAGGCCATGGACGCGCTGGGTTGCCCGCCCGGCGACTGGGCCGTCACCAAGCTCTCCGGTGGCGAGAAGCGCCGTGTCGCGCTCTGCAAGCTGCTGCTGGAGGCGCCCGACCTGCTGCTCCTCGACGAGCCCACCAACCACCTGGACGCCGAGTCGGTGAACTGGTTGGAGCAGCACCTGGCCAAGTACGCCGGCACCGTCGTCGCCGTCACCCACGACCGGTACTTCCTGGACAACGTGGCCGGCTGGATCCTGGAGCTCGACCGCGGCCGCGCCATCGGTTACGAGGGCAACTACTCCACCTACCTGGAGAGCAAGCAGTCGCGCCTCAAGGTCGAGGGCCAGAAGGACGCGAAGCGTGCCAAGCGGCTCAAGGAGGAGCTGGAGTGGGTCCGCTCCAACGCCAAGGGCCGGCAGGTGAAGTCCAAGGCACGTCTCGCCCGCTACGAGGAGATGGCTGCCGAGGCCGACAAGATGCGGAAGCTGGACTTCGAGGAGATCCAGATCCCGCCGGGCCCGCGCCTGGGCAGCATCGTGGTCGAGGTGGAGAACCTCAACAAGGCCTTCGGTGAGAAGGTCCTGATCGACGACCTGAGCTTCACGCTGCCGCGCAACGGCATCGTCGGCGTGATCGGCCCCAACGGTGCCGGCAAGACCACGCTCTTCAAGATGCTCCAGGACATGGAGACGCCGGACTCGGGCAAGGTCAAGATCGGCGAGACGGTCAAGATCAGCTACGTCGACCAGAGCCGGGCGAACATCGACCCGAAGAAGACGCTCTGGGAGGTCGTTTCCGACGGCCTGGACTGGATCAACGTCGGCCAGGTCGAGATGCCGTCCCGTGCCTACGTGTCGGCGTTCGGCTTCAAGGGCCCGGACCAGCAGAAGCCGGCCGGTGTGCTCTCCGGTGGCGAGCGCAACCGCCTGAACCTGGCGCTCACCCTCAAGCAGGGCGGCAACCTGCTGCTCCTCGACGAGCCGACCAACGACCTCGACGTCGAGACCCTCTCCTCGCTGGAGAACGCGCTGCTGGAGTTCCCCGGCTGCGCCGTGGTCATCTCCCACGACCGCTGGTTCCTGGACCGAGTGGCCACCCACATCCTCGCCTACGAGGGCGAGAGCAAGTGGTTCTGGTTCGAGGGCAACTTCGAGTCGTACGAGAAGAACAAGATCGAGCGGCTGGGCGCCGACGCCGCCCGCCCGCACCGGGCCACCTACAAGAAGCTGACCCGAGGCTGACACCCAGCTGTCACAACGGCCCGGCAGACTGCCCTCCGGGGCGGTCTGCTGGGCCGCGGCCCGCCGCCGATGCCTTCCGGCGGGTCACCGGACGTCGAGGAGAACACCCGTGGCACGCCATATCTACGCCTGTCCGCTGCGTTGGTCCGACATGGACGCCTTCGGGCACGTCAACAACGTGGTCTTCCTGCGCTACCTGGAGGAGGCCCGGATCGACTTCATGTTCACCCAGGCCGCCGCGGCCGGCGCCGGGGAGTTCGCGGGGGGCTCGGTGGTGGCCCGCCACGAGATCGACTACAAGCGTCCGCTGGTGCACCGGCCCGAGCCGGTCACCGTCGAGACCTGGGTGACCAAGATCGGCGGCGCCTCGCTGACCGTCTCGTACGAGATCAAGGACACCGCCGAGGACGGCACCGAGACGGTGTACGTCCGGGCGTCCACCGTGGTCGTCCCCTACGACCTGGCCGAGGGCCGCCCGCGCCGGATCAGCCCGGTGGAGCGGGAGTTCCTGGGCCGGTTCGTGGACGACGGCAGCAGGGACGACCGCGGCATGGACGACCGCAGCAGGGACGACCGCAGCGTCGGGGAGCCGGCTGTCGCGGCGGCCTGAGCCCCGGCCCGCACCACCACCCGCCACCGATACCCGATTCGAGCTGAACCGCGTTGACCGCTACCGCCTCCCTCGCCCTCGCCGACGCCGGGGAGGGCGCCGACCTGGCCGCCTTCCTGGTCCGTCTGCTGCGCTTCGACCGGGCGGCGGCGGTACGCCTGCAGGCGGTGGCCAGGCAGGCCGGCGGCGACGGTGTGCTGGCGGTCTTCGGCCGGTTGCCGCTCGGCAGTTCCGGCGCGCTGGCGATCCGTACCGCGCGGCTGGCCGAGCTGGTCGGGCCGGCGGACCGCACGGTCTCGGCGGGGCAGCTGCTGGACGGCCTGGACAGTGCGCGGAACACCGTGGCGCTGCCCGCGCCCGTCACCGGCCCGGCCTGGGCCGGCCTGCTGCCGCCGCGCTCCGGCTGGCGGCCGGTCGGCGAGCCGCCGGTGGCCGAGGTGTACCCCGAACTGATGGCGGGGGTGCGGGAGTTCCGTGAGCGCAGCGAGGCGGTGCCGGTCCACCACCGGACCCGTGCGGTGCTGGACGGGCTGGCCGACGAGATCTGGTCCCGGCCGGTGACCGCGCTGCCCGAGCTGCCGTTGCGCGCCGCGCACGCGGCCTATGTGATCGGTTTCCTCAAGCCGGGTGCGCCGCTGACCGTGCACCGCGCCGGCGGCTGGTTGCGGCTGAGTGCCCCGGCGGGATCGGTGGCGGTGCGTACGGCGGCCGCGCCCGGTGCGGGGCTGGGACTCAGCCCGATGCGCTAGGCGCTGTCCGGCCGAGGCGCCGACGGCCCCGGAAGATCGCCGTCCCGGCGCCTGCCCTCGGGGCGACCGGCACCGGGTGCCGCCTGGCCCCCGGGCGGTGGTCAGCCCTCGGTGTTGACCATCGAGGCGGCGGCGTAGGTGAGGTAGTCCCAGAGCTGCCGCTCGGCGTCGGCCGGCAGGGCCAACTCGTCCACCGCCGCCCGCATGTGCTTCAGCCAGGCGTCGTGCGCCGCGCGGTCCACCGTGAACGGCACGTGCCGCATCCGCAGTCGCGGGTGCCCGCGCTGCTCGCTGTAGGTACGCGGACCGCCCCAGTACTGCATCAGGAAGAGCGTGAGGCGCTCCTCGGCCGGGCCGAGGTCCTCCTCGGGGTACATCGGCCGCAGCAACTCGTCCTGCGCGACGCCCTGGTAGAACCGGTGCACCAGCCGCCGGAAGGTCGGCTCGCCACCGACCTGTTCGAAGAAGGTCTCCTCGCTGAGCGTGCCACGCCGGATCTCTTTCACCCGACCATGGTCGCAGACGGCGGCGGGGCCGTACACCGGGACCTGGGGACCAGGACCGCAGGCGTACGACCCCGCCGCCGTCAGGAGTCGGCTCAGACGTCTTCCCAGCGGAAGAACCGCCAGGCGATCGCGGTGAGCACGGCGGCGAACACCAGCAGCCCGCCCATCGTCGGCAGCGCGTCCATCACGCCGCCGCCCCGGGAGAGCACCGACTGGGCCGCGGTGACCAGGTGCCTCAGCGGCAGTGCCTCGGAGACGGTCTTCAGCCAGGTGGGCATGTCGTCCGCGGGGAAGAACGAGCCGGACAGGAACGACATCGGCAGGACGATGATCTGCGAGATGCCGTTGGCCGCCTCCTCGGTCTTGGCCAGCGACCCGGCCAGCAGGCCGATCGACATGAAGGCGATCGTCGCGCAGACCACCAGCGGGATGATCAGCCACCAGTCGCCGGTGAGTTTCAGCCCGAAGAACGGCATGGTGGCGACGACCAGGAAGACGGCCGTCTGGACCAGGGCCGTCAGCACCGAGACGGCGATCCGGGACGCCACGATCGACCCGGCGCTCACCGGGGCCAGCCGCAGGCGGCGCAGCACCTTCTTCTGCCGCCAGGACACCAGGGTCAGCGAGGCGCCGAACACCGCGCCGGTGGCCACCGCCCAGCCCAGCAGGCCGGGAGTGAGGTACTGGATCGGCTTCAGCGAGTTGTCCTCGACCTGGTGCGCGTCCAGGACGAAGGCCGCCGGCTTGCCGCTGGCGGCCTGGTTGGCCTGCTGGACGACCGAGTTGACGATGCCCTGGACGGAGCCGGCGCGGACCTGGTCGGCGGCGCTGAAGCGCAGCACGACCCTGCCGTCCGGGCCCTCCTTGATCATCGCGTCCAGGTCGCCCTTGCGGACCTGCTCCAGTGCGGCGGCCTCGTCGTCGCTGCGGCTGATGGTGAGGACCTTCTCCAGGTCGGCCCGGCCGTCGCCCTGCACCGAGTCCAGCAGCTGGACCGCGCCGACCTGCACCACCTTGGCGTGCGGGCTGGACGCGCCCTTGAGCAGGGTGCCGAACAGCAGCAGGAACATCAGCGGGAAGAGGATCACGAAGAAGACGGCCGTGCGGTCCCGGAGGAAGGCGACCACCATCACCCGGGAGAGGCTGGCGAAGGCGCTCACCCGTTCGCGCTCCGGCTGCCCGTCGGGCGCGCTGGGACCTCCGGACGTGCGCTGGGCCGGAACGGTCGCGCCCCGAGTGCGTTCGGCGCTCATGCGCGGTACTCCCGTCCGGTGAGCTGGAGGAAGACGTCTTCCAGGGTGGCGCCGCGGACTTCGAGTCCGCGCAGCGCGTTCTGCTCGGCCAGCACGGAGAGCACCGGGCCGGGCAGGCGGGTCGAGACGGCGAGCGAGACGCCGTCGTCCTCGACCGAGGCGATCTCGGCGCCGGTCGCCGCGAGCAGCTCGCGCGCCCGCTCGGCGGAGAGCAGCCCGGACTCCACGCTGATCCGCACGGTGTCGTCGATCTCCCGGACCAGCGCGGCCGGTGCGCCGGTGCGCAGGACCTTGCCGTGGTCCATCACCGAGACGCGGTCGCAGAGCACCTCGGCCTCGTCCAGGTAGTGGGTGGTCAGGACGACCGTGCGGCCCTCGGCGTTGATGTCCCGCAGGAGGTCCCAGAGGTTGCGGCGGGCCTGCGGGTCGAGACCGGTGGTGGGCTCGTCCAGGAAGACCAGCTCCGGGTCGTGAGCCAGCGCGCAGGCGATCGAGAGGCGCTGGGCCTGGCCGCCGGACATCTTGTCGGTCATCACCCCGGCCGACTCGGTGAGGCCCACCCGCTCCAGCATCGCGTCGGCGCGCTTGGGGCCGACGCCGTAGAAGGAGCCGAAGGTGCGGATCGTCTCCCGCGCCGTCAGTTTGTTGAAGAAGGCCGAAGCCTGGAACTGCACGCCGATCCTCGGCAGCAGTTTCGGATTGCGCGGCCAGGGCGCCAGCCCCAGCAGCTCGATCCGGCCCTCGTCGGGCTTGCGGATTCCCTCCAGAATCTCCAGTGTGGTGGTCTTCCCGGCGCCGTTCGGGCCCAGGATTCCGTAAAACTCGCCGACCTCGACGGTGAGGGAAACACCGTCGACGGCCTGCACGTCCCCGTACCGCTGACGGATTCCGTCGGCGGATATCGCTGCAGTCATGGGGCCTGAGCGTAGGGGTATCCGGGGGCGCTGGGGAGGCCGGGCCGAGGTGATTTGAAGATCATTTTGCCGGGTGCCCGGGCCGCCCCGAGGCGGCCTCCTGGCTGGTCAGGGCCGTGCGTGTACGGCGCAGGACGCCGGCGGGCCGGGCGGGAGCGGACTCCCGCCCGGCCCCGGGCGCCGAGGGTCAGGCGCGGTGCAGGGTGATGGTGGTCCACGCCCCGATGTGGATCCGGTCGCCGTCGTTCAGCGGGACCGCGGTGTGCGGGGCGAGTGACTCGGCGCCGCCGTTCATCGTGGTGCCGTTGGTGGAGTCCTGGTCGACCAGCACCCAGCTGCCGTCCGCCTGTTCGGCGAGCAGCGCGTGCTGGTGCGAGGCGCCCGGGTCCTCCGGCGGGACGGAGAGGTCGATCTCCGGCACGGTGCCGCGGTGCTGGCTGCGCCGGCCGATCCGCAGCTGGCCGCGGCCGGTCAGCGGGATGCGCCGCTCGGGGCAGTACGGGGGGAAGAAGAGCCCCGCCGCCTCCGGGCCGCTGCGGGCCATCATGTCGGTGAAGTAGTCGCGGTCGGCCGAGACCACCGCGATCCAGTTGGTCCGGACCGGCTCGGGCGGGGCCGGCTGGTACGGCTGCTGCTGGGCCTGCTGGGCCTGCGGGACGTGCTGGCCCTGCTGGCCGGGCTGGCCCTGCTGGGTCTGCGGGGGAACCGGCGGCGCCAGGTTGAACGAGGTGCCGAACTCACCGCCGCGCCCGGTCGGACCGGGCTGGGCGTAGACCGGGCCGGAGTCCTCGCGCGGCTGCTCCTGGTACGGCTGCTCCTGGTACGGCTGCTCCTGGTAGGACGCCTCCTGGTAGGACGCCTCCTGGTACGGAGCCTCCTGGAACGCCCCGCCGGTCTGCGGGTAGCCGTAGGCGGGCCGTGCCTGCTGCTGGGCGTGCGGCGGCTGCGGCTGCTGGGCCGGCGGCTGCGGGCCGCCGTACGCCGCCGGGATGTTGAGCGGGGCGGGTCCGGTCGCGGGCGCCGCGCCGGCGGGCGGGGGCTGGCGGTGGGAGGGAGCGGAGAGGTCGTAGTCGTACCCGCACTCCTCGCAGAACCGTCCGGTCTGCGGGCTGCGGCAGATCGGGCAGATCACCAGGCCCTCGGTGAGGTCGGGGAAGCCCTGAGCGCCCGGCGGTACGGCGCCCGGTTGCTCCGCGGGGCGCACCGGTCCGCCGAACGGCGCGCCGCCGTGGCCGGGGTGCCCGGGCCCGCCGTGCGCGCCCGGGCCGCCGAGGCCGTCATGGCCGACGGGCGCCCCCGGTGCCCCCGGGAGCGTGCCGGGCGGCGGCGGGATCGGCGGCGGCGGTGTCATCGGGAAGCCGCAGAAGTCGCACCAGTCCTCGGCCTGCGACTCGTGCCCCCTCGGGCAGATCGGCATCAGGTCCCCCCTCGATTCCCAGCCAGCTGGGGCAGCGTCCGGCCGGGCCGGGGCCCGACCGGTACTTCAGCGGTCACTTCTTCACACGGACGGTTTTGGTCGACCGGGTCTCAAGGGTCATCGAGTCGGCCTCACTCACATTCTTACGGAACCGAACGGTACCCTCCTTCGGGTCGACCACGTCCACCACCTTCTGCAGCAGCTTGAACGTGCCCTCGTTCCCGGTGGCGTGGGCGATCCGGACGGCGGCGCCGAGCTTGGCGGTGGCGCGGTCTACGTCCCCGGCGCGGTGCGCCTCCAGGCCCTCCTGGATCGACGAGGCCAGCTCGGCCTGCCCGGTGTAGTGGGCGACCTGCGGGCTGATCCGGGTGGACGAGGCCAGGTCGTCCGTCCAGACCGCCTTGACCAGGCCCTGCGACAGCACCTCGGGGGTGTTCCCGGTCTGCGGCGGCAGGACGAGGCTGATCCGGGCGGCGAGCATTTCGTTGCCGACGGCGGCGGCCGGGACCTCCACGCAGACGTGGTAGTCGCGGCTCTCGTCGCCCCAGGAGCCGGTCGGGTAGTCGCCGGCCCGCGGGCCCGCCTCGGTGCGGCGGCCGGTGAGGTCCTCCACGGTGGGGGCGACCTGCTTGACGAAGGTGACCACGGCGTTGGCCGGGGTCCAGATCCGCAGCGCGACGTCGGCGACCTGCTTGCCCATGGCGCCTTCCATCATGGAACGGAAGTCCTCGGCGAGGCCGGACGGTTCGGCGACGATGTCGACGGTGCCCAGCAGTGCGGAGGAGATCTTGCGCAGCTCGTCCACCCGCCAGTCGGTGCCCACCCCGCGGCAGTCGGCGGTGAAGTGGCCGGAGACCCGCTCGATGACGCGCTCCAGGTCGGCCGCCGACTCGTGCTCGTTCTTGCCGTCGGTGAGCAGGATGGCGTGCCGGATGGCGATGTCCCGGCGGGTGAGGAAGAGCGAGTCCGCCTTGGCGAGCCAGGTGCCCATCGCGGTGCCGCCGGCCGCGCTGAGCCGGCGCAGCGCCTCCTTGGCCTGGGCCCGGGTGGCCGCCGAGGCGACCGCGAGGGTGCCGTCGCCGGGGTAGATGTCCCGGGCCTCGTGGGTGCCGGCCACCACGGCGAAGGCGACGCCGTCGCGGACGGTGTCGATGGCGGCGGCGGTGGCCTCCCGGGCGCCGCGCATCTTGCTGGCCGGGTAGTCCATCGAGCCGGAGCAGTCCACCATGATCACCACGGCGGCGGAGTGCGCTCCCGCGTCCAGCGGCCCGCTGTCGGTCACGCCGAGCGGGCGGCCGCCGGAGGTGCCGCCGCCGGTCGCGGTGACGGTGACGATGGCGTTCACCTCGCGGGCGCCGTCGGCGAGGAACGCGTTCTGGAAGATGTCCACGTCGAACCTGGGCAGGTTCGGCTTAGCCAGTGTTGCCATGGGCCGGTGGCTCCCGTCGGGTGGTCGGTTGGTGCGAACGGTCGGTGGGGTGGGCGGGCGTCAGCCCAGCGGCGGGCGCGGCGGCCGGGGCGGGACGCCGGGCGGGCCGGGGGGAGCCGGCGGGACGGGCGGCAGCGGCGCGGCGGGCGAGCCGATCACCGGCAGGTCCGGCAGTGTCGGGTCGTGGTCCTCCTCGTCCGCGGGGCGGCCGGCGGGGCCGCCGGCCGGCCGGACCACGGGCAGGTCGACCGCGGTGGCGGTGCGCTCGTCCGCCGCGTCCGGCCGCCCCGCGCCGGCCGGGCCGGTCGGCGGGTCGATCGGCAGCACGGCGACGGTGATGTTGTCGTGCCCGCCGGCCGCGACCGCGAACTTCACCAGGGTCCGGGCGGCGGCGAGCGGCTCGGTCCGGGCGTCCTGGCGGACGTAGTGGGCGAGTTCGGTGGCGGCCTCGGCGTAGTTCCAGAGGCCGTCGGTGCAGATCAGCAGGACGCCGGGGACGTGCGGGGTGAAGGCCAGGGTGTGCGGGACGACCTCCTCGGCGTCCGCGCCGAGCCAGCCGGTGATGGCGTGGGCGCGCGGGTCCGCATAGGCCTCGGCCTCGCCCATCAGCCCGGCCTCGACCATCCGGGCGGCCCAGGAGTCGTCCTGGGTGAGCCGGAACGGCTCGGCGGCGACCCGGTCGTCCGGGATCCAGTACGCCCGGGTGTCGCCGACCCAGCCGATGGTGACCCGGCCGCCGGAGGCTATCGCGCTGACGTAGGTGCAGGCCGGGGCGTTGAGGTCGGGCCGGGAGGGCGAGGCGCCGTCCTCGGCGAGGGCGGCGACGGCGGCGGCCGCGTCGGCGATCGCCCCGCGCATCGCGGCATCGGGGTCGCGGCCGGCCTCCAGCGCGGTCAGCAGCGACTCGGACGCGGCGTCGACGGCGGTCTCGGAGGCCTGGTCGGGCCGGTCCGAGGAGGAGACCCCGTCGCAGACCACGGCCACCACGACCGGCTCGCCGCCAGGCAGCGAGGTGGCGGCGACGGTGAAGGAGTCCTCGTTGCGGTGGTGGCGCAGGCCCCGGTCACTGACCCCGGCGACGCCCCCGAGGGCCTTCTCCATGTGGTCGCGGGGACGCGGCTGGGCGCCGCCGCAGGCCTCGCAGTAGCCGTCGGAGGTGACGTGCGGCAGACCGCAGTGGACGCATCCGGGCCCGCCCTGCGCGGGCACCACGGATCCGGGCGCGGGGGCGGGCACCACCGGTACCGGGACGGTCGGCGCGTGGTCCGCTCCGCCGCCGCCCTGCGTGGCGGACCAGCTCGGGGGCATCGCCCCCGGAGCCGGCCGGCCGTTCCGGCTCGCCCCGCAGGAGCCGCAATAGGCGTCCTCCTGGTCCAGCGGCTCGGAACAGCTCTGGCACACGGTCTGCTGCGGCATTGGCTACACCCACGTCCTGGGGCGGGCACGGTTGGCCCGCTCCACCATCTCGATCCTGATCTCGGCCCGGTCGGCCAACCGGGCGAGTACCCGGTAGGACTGCTCCAGCGCGAGCCGCAGTTCCCGTTCGGCGGGCGGCCGTCCGAGGACGGTGAGCTCGCCGGTCGTCGTCGGGGTCTCGCCGGTCCCGCCCGCGGTATCGGTCCCGTCCGCGGAACCGGTCCCGCCCGTGCCGGCCGCCGGGCCGGTCCCGCCGGGCGAGCCGGCCGTCACCCAGCCGAGTGCGGCGTCGAGCACCTCGACGGAGAGCTCCTCGCGGGTCCGGTCGTCCAGGCGCAGGGCGGTCAGCTGCTCGGAGCACGCGCCGAGGTCGGCGCCGAGCGGGTCGGTGGCGGGCCGTTCGCGCAGCCGGGCCCGGACGGCGGCGATCCGGGCGGCGGTGAACTGGCTGGAGGTGGCGGGCACCGACTCCAGCACCCGGACGGCGCCGGACCGGTCCCCGTCGGCGAGGAGGACCCGGGCCAGGCCGAAGGCGGCGCTGAGGTAGGCCTGGTCGGTGGTCCAGACGAGGCGGTAGAGCTCGGCCGCGTCGCCGCCGTTGCCGAGCAGTTCGGCGCAGATGGCGAGGGCGAGCTTCGGGGCGCTCTCGCCGGGGAAGGCGTCGTAGACGGCGTCGAAGGCCTCGGCCGCGGCGCGCAGCTTCGTCCCGTCGGGACCGTCGGAGCCGTCCGGGGCGCCGCTGAGGGAGTCGACCAGCGCGGCGAGGCCGCGGTACCAGACCACCCGCCAGTCGTCCGGGTGGTCCTTCTCCAGGGCGGTCAGCGTCCGGTCGGCGTCGGCACGGCCGCGCAGTTCGAGGTGGGCGCGCAGTTCGCGCAGCCGGCGCTCGGCGGAGTCGGCGGGGGCGCCGGCCAGCGCGGCGAGTGCCTCCGCCGGGTCGGCGGCCAGCAGGGTGGCCAGGAAGCCCGCGTTCGGGTCCCCCGGGTCGACCCGGGGGACGGGCAGGGCCAGGGCGGCGGCGGCCGGGTCCAGCCCGGCCACCAGCAGCTCGCCGCGCCGGACCGTCGGGAGCACCAACTCGTTGTCGACCACCCGCAGTTCCGGGCCGAACAGGGTGGAGAGGGCGGGGCGGGGGCGCTGGTCCTGGAGCGCCAGCACCTCGCGCAGCACGCCGGTGAGCTGGTCGGCCATTTCCTCGGCGGAGCCGAAGCGGCGGGCCGGGTCCGGGTCGGTGGCGCGGACCAGGAAGCGGTAGTACGACTCGTACTCGGCGAAGGCCGGTACCGCCTCCGGCCCGGGCAGGCTGTCGCGGTAGGTGGTGCTGTAGCCCTGGAAGTCGAAGGTGAGCACGGCCAGGGTGCGGGCCACCGTGTAGAGGTCGGAGGCGGGGGAGGGGCCGTCGGTGGCGATCTCCGGTGCCTGGTAGCCGATGGTGCCGTAGATCGGGCCGTCGTCGTCGAGCCGCCGGACGGCGCCCATGTCGATGATCTTGAGCGTGTCGCCGCTCTGGATCACGTTGTCGATCTTGAAGTCGCAGTAGACCAGGCTCCGGCCGTGCAGGTACCCGAGCGCCGGCAGCGCCTCCAGGGCGTACGCGATGCCCTGCTCCACCGGCAGCGGCAGCCGCCGGCCGTCCGGCGTCCGGCGCTCGTTGGCGATGTCCTTGAGCGACTTGCCGCCGACGTACTCCATCACGATGTAGCCGTCGGTGGAGCCGGTGCGCAGGTCCGGGTGCTCGGCGAAGTTGATGATGCGGACGATGTTGGGGTGGTCCACCTCGGCGAGGAAGCGCCGCTCGGCGACGGCCACCGCGAGCGCGTCCTCGTCGCCGGTGTCCAGCAGGCCCTTGAGGACCACCCACTTGTCGTTGACCCGCCGGTCCACCGCCAGGTAGATCCAGCCGAGCCCGCCGTGCGCCAGGCAGCCGACCACCTCGTACTGCCCGCCGACCAGGTCCCCCCGGCGGAGCTTGGGCGTGAACGAGTACGGCGTGCCGCACTTGGTGCAGAAGCCGTCGGGCCGCCCCGGCCGGCCGTTCTTCTCCCGGCCCACCGGGGTCTCGCACTTGGAGCAGAACCGCTTGCGCTCCGGCACCTCCGGGTTGGCCAGCACCGCCTGCGCCGGGTCGGCCGCCGGTACGGTCGGCACCGTCACCAGGCCGGCGCCGAGCCGGTGGCGGGTGCCCGCGCTGACGCTGCCCCGGCTGCTGCGCACCGAGACCGAGCGGCCGCTGCCGGTCCGCGTGGAGCGGTGCGAGCGGGAGCGGCCGGACATCGAGCGGGACGAGCCGGTGCGGCTGGAGCGCGCCGAGTCGGGGTCGACCCGGGCGGACGGCACGTACGGCTGGGTCAGCCCGGTGTCGCCGCCGGGGGCGGTCAGGCCGCACTCGTCGCAGTAGCCGTCGTCGTCGATGGTGCCGGAGCACTCCCGGGGGCAGGGCGAACCGGGGCCCGCCGCGCCGGTCTCCGCCGCGGAGCCGCCCGCCGAGGAGCCGCCCGTGGAGGACGCGCCCGTGGCGGACGCGCCCGTGGACGAGCCGCCCGCCGAGGAAGCGCCCGCCGGGGCGAGCCCGCACTCGTCGCAGTAGCCGTCCGGGTCGATCGTCCCGTTGCCGGTGCACTCCGGCCGTACGCACGCCTGCGCCATGAAACTAGCCCCCCAGTCCCTGTTCCTGTGTCCGTCCGTCGACCGGCCCGCCGCCGGGCGGTTCGGCCTGCGCCGGCCGCAGCGACTGCTGGAAGCGGGCCACGGCACCCGCCGCCGCCCGCAGGTCGCAGGGCGCGCTCCAGAGCAGCCAGCGCGCCTTCTCGTACCGCTCGATCACGACCGGGTCCTCGGCCACCCGCAGCCGGGCCGCCATCGCCTTGTACGCGTCCAGGCGCCCCCGCAGCTCGGCCCGGACGGCCAGCGGCTGGGTCACCTCGGTCAGCGACTGCCGGGCCCGGCCCAGCTCCTTGGCGGCCGCGTCCTCCAACGCGTCCAGCAGCGGCGCCAGCCGGTGCCACTGCCCGCTCTGGCGCAACTCCAGGGCCAGCACGATCCGTTCGCGCAGTGCCGAGGCCGGCCCCGGCACGGCCGGCACCTCGGTGGCGGCTATCTTCGCCAGCACCTCGCCGCGCGCCCGGCGGGCCTCCGCCAGCGTGGCGTCGGCCCGTTGCAGGAGGTCGCCGACCCCCTGGAGCCGCTCCTCCGCGTCGTCGCGCAGCCGCAGCAGGTCCTCCAGCTCCACCCGGACGCCGTCCAGCGCCCGTCCGGCCCGGTCGAAGCGTTCGGTGTCCACCACGCCGGCCGACGTGGCGAGCGCGGTGCCGTCGGGTCGGGTGCCGCGCTGGGCCGGTACCCGGGCGGGTCGCCAGAGCGCCAGCGGGTCGCTGCGCACCTCGGTCCGCAGCTCCGTCAGATCGGCTTCCAGCCCGGCCAGGTCGTCGCCGAGCGGGTGGCTGCCGGGGTGCACGCCGAGCGAGCCCGCCAGCGTCTGCACCCGGCGCAGTTCGGCCAGCAGCAGGTCGATCCGGGCCGGCAGCGCCGACCAGACGGCGTCGGCGGCGCTCACCACCTCCAGCACGGTGGCGTACCAGGAGTTCATCCTGGCCATCAGGTCGTCCAGGGTGACCCGCTCGACCAGCTTGGCGGGTGTGCCGAGCAGGTGCGGGCCGTCCGGCACCGCGCCGCCGGGCACGGTGACCGCCTCGCCGGTCAGCAGCTCGCTCAGCTCGGCGAGTTCGGCCGCGCCCGGCCTGCTCCGCCGGGCGCGTACCGCGCGGGCCGAGGCCAGCGCCTCCGAGTAGCGGTCGAACAGGGCCCAGAGCAGCGGCAGGCCCTGCCCGGCGACGGACCAGCGCTCCAGGGTGCGCCCGGTCGGTTCGGCGCCGTCGAGCAGCCGCAGGCCCGGGTGGTCCTGGAGCGAGAGCAGCGCCGCCTCGACCGCGTCGCGGTCCGCGCCGAGGCGCGCCAGCGCACGGTCCACCTCCTCCCGGCTCAGCACCGGGCCAGCGGAAGCTGCCAACGCCCTCTCTCCGTTCTCTGTCTCTCTGTCCTGGATCGATCCGCCCCGACCCTAGCCTGTGGCCGCCGGCCCGGAGCCGGCCCGGGCGTCGAGCGGCCGTCGGGCGGGATGCCCGGTGCGGCGACGGTCAGGCCGTGGTGGTCAGCGCTGTGTCGGCCAGTAGTGCTCGGCGTCGCTCAGCATGTACGGCTTGAGCCAGCGGTCGTACGCCGCCCGCCAGGCGCCGCTCGCGTGGTAGTCCGCGAGGACCTGGTTCACCCGGGCCGTGAGGTCCGGACTGTTCTTGAGCATCGCGATGCCCATCACCGCGGGCCGGACCTCGCCGTCCACCAGCCGGACGGTCTGGTCCTGGGCGGCCTGGCTGGCCGCGAGGCCGTCGTCGGTCATGGTCGCGTCGACCTTGCCGAGCTGCATCAGGACCAGGCAGTCCAGGTGGTTCTCCACCGAGACGATCTTCCCGACCTTCGGACGGGCCTTCAGCTCGTCCTCGGCCGAGGAACTCGTCGCCGCGCAGACGGTCTTGCCGTCCACCGCCTCGTCGATGGTCCTCGCCGGGGACGCCTTGGGCACCACGACGCGCTGGCTGGTGTTGAAGTACGGCTTGGAGAAGGCGACCTGCTGGAGCCGGTCGCAGGTGATCGTCATGGTCCGGACGATCAGGTCGACCCGGCCCTCCTGGACGAACTTGACCCGTTCGGCGGTCGGGACCGCCTTGAGGGTCACCTTGTCCGGGTCGCCCATGAGGGCGGTGCCGATCGCCCGGGCGAGGTCGATGTCGAAGCCCTCGATCTGGCCCGTGTTGGGGTTGCGGGAGCCCCAGCGGAAGCTGTTCTGGTCGACGCCGATCACCAGGCTGCGCTTGGCCTTGACGGCCTTCACCGCCGGGCCGTCCTCGCTGCTCGGCGGCACGCTCTGGTAGACGTCGCAGTCGTTGCCGGCCTGCTCCTGCTGCGGTGCCTGCGCCGGCCGCACCGTCGCGGCGGCCGGCAGGACGGCGCCCTGCGGGCCGCCCGCGCCGAGCACCGCCGCGCAGCACGCCGCCAGCGCCACCGCCGTCACCGACCGGGCCCGTACCGTGGTCCTGCTCATCGTGTCCGTCCCCCCTCTACCGGTACTCGGCCAGTCGCCGGCCGAGGCCGCGGACCGCCGCGGCGGCTGCCACCAGGGTGAGCACCGCGACCGCCGCGGCGGCGGTGCGAAGGTCCCCGTCGGTGCCCTCGGCGGCCCGCTTGAACTGCTGCAGCTCGGTCTCGGCGGCCTGGCCCAGCCGCTGGTCGGCGGCGTTGAACGAGGCGTCGGCGCTCTGCGCCACGTCCGCCTCCCGGACGGTCACCGTGGCGTCCAGCGCGGCCTGGTAGTCCGCGTCGACGTTCTCCAGCCGGCTCGCCGCGAGGTGCCGTTCGCGCCACTGCTGGTACTGCTGTTGGGCGTCGGCGATGGCGGCGCGGGCGTCCGCCGGGGCCAGCCGCAGGGCGTCCGGCAGGGTGCCGGCGTACCGGTCGGCCGGGGCGTCGGAGCCGGACAGGTGCTCGGTGGTCTTCGACCAGAGGTCCGCGTACTGGGTGCTGGAACCGCGGGCCACGAAGTGCAGGTTCTCCGCCAGCCGGGCGGTCAGGACGTCGACCCGGGCGGCGTTGAGCGCCCGCAGCGGGGCGGCGCCCCTGGACTCGCTGGCGTGCAGCGCGGAGTTCGCGCCCGTCCCCGCCACCGTCAGCCAGAGCACGGCGGACAGCACGGCGGCGGTCGCGCCGACCAGCCCGATGTTGAACACCCGGTTGGTCCGCCGGCACAGCGTCACCTGCACCTGGAGCAGCGCCGCGAGGGCCAGCACGCCCAGGCCGTACGCGGCCCACGGGACGGCCTCGGCCTCGGCGTAGTCGTCCGCCAGCGCCTGGTTCTCGGCGGCGCTGAGCTGGGCGGCGGCCGGCAGCAGCACGGTGCGCATCTGGTCCGAGGCGTACCGCAGGTAGGCGCCGCCGAGCGGGAAGCCCTGACGGTTGTCGGCCCGCGCGTTCTCCACCAGCCCGGCGTACACGGCCACCTGCTGGTTGAGCGTGGCGAGCCAGCCCTGGGCGGGGGAGGAGGTGGTGGTCCGCGCCGCCGCCTCGGCGATCAGCCGGGACGCCGTCGCGAGGTCCCGCTCGTAGCGGTCCCGGACGGCCTTCGGCTCGGCGCCCGCCAGCAGGAAACCGGTGGCCGCCGTGGTGTCGGCGTCGGCCAGCGAGCGGTGGATGTCGGCGGCCGCCTGGCTGAGCGGCTGGCTGTACGAGACGACCCGCTCCGCGGCCTGCGCACGGGAGTTGACCTGCCAGGCGGTGAGCGCGCCGAACGCCACGGTGAGCACCGCCAGCAGTGCCCCGGCCAGCCGCAGCCGGCCCGGTGCCGTCCGGGTGGCCCGGCTCAGCCGGCCGAGCGGGCCGGCACGCCTGACCTCGGCCGTGCCGCCGGGCCGCGCCGGAGCCACCGTGCGGGGCCTCTCCGTACGTACTGGTGTCGCCACCGGGCCTCACCCTCCCCTGTGGCCGGCTCCGTCGTCCGGGGCACGGCCGTTGCCAGCAGTATGGCCGTCGCTCCCCGCGGCCACACCCGACTTGCGCCGATCTTGAGCATCGCCGGGCCCGGTCTCCGGGCCCGCTCCGCGGGCGTTGTTCCGATCCCTGGTGCCGGTGCCGCCGAGTCCCGTCCGGGCCCGCCCGCTCCGGTTGCGGGGCGGGTGGCGATCGGGTCGACGCGGGATGCACCCTATGCGGTTCCACGGACAGCCGGAGGGGAGGGGTCCGGTTGTGCCGTTCCGGTCGCCGGGAGGGCCGTCCGTACCATGGCGGCATGCGACTCCTGGGAACGATCTCCGCCGACCGCCCGCTGCTCGTCGTCGCCGTCCGGGAGGAGGCGGCGTACCTGGGCGACCGGCTCCCGGTCCTGCTGACCGGCATCGGCAAGGTCAACGCGACCGCTGCGCTGGCGACCGTCCTCGCCCGCGGCGAGCACCCCTCCGAGGTGGTCAACCTCGGTACCGCCGGCGCCCTGCGCCCCGGCTGGGAGGGCACCCACACGGTCGTCCAGGTGATCCAGCACGACCTCGACAGCCCCGCCCTGCTGGAGCTCACCGGCCGTGTCTACGGCGCTCCGCTGATGGTCGGCAAGGGCGACGGCCCGGTACTGGCCACCGGCGACCTCTTCGTCTCCGGCGCGGCCGCCCGCGACCGCCTCGCCGAGCACGCGGACCTCGTCGACATGGAGGGCTACGCCGTCGCCACCGTCGCCCACCGGGCCGGTCTGCCCGTGCGCCTGGTGAAGCACGTCAGCGACGAGGCCGGCGAGGGCGCCGCGCACACCTGGCGCGAGTCCGTCGACGACTGCGCCCGTCACCTCGCGGACTGGGTGCACCACCAGGGGGGGTGACGGTGCGTCATGGCGATCTAGAGTGGCCGGTGTGACCGAGAACGCGCCCGCGCGCAAGCGCACCGACGCCCGCCCGCCCGGCATCGCCGCGGACGAACCGACCACTCTGCTGGCCTTCCTCGACTACCTGCGCGAGGGCGTGATCGGCAAGACCCGGGGCCTCGCGGACGAGGACGCCCGCCGCCCCGGCGTGGCCTCCGGCACCAGTCTGCTCTGGCTGGTCAGGCACCTCACCGCGGTGGAACTCAACTGGTTCCTCTGGGCGTACCGCGGCGAGGGCGGCGAGCCGTGGGACGACGACGCGCCCTCGCCCGGTGACGAGACGGTGGCCGGATCGGTCGCCGCCTACCGGGCCGCGATCGCCCGCGCCAACGAGGTGATCGCCTCCGCGTCCGGCCACCTCGACCGCCCCGGCGTCCGCTCGCTGCGCCCCAACGCCGAAGCGCCGTCGATGCGTTGGCTGCTGGTCCACATGATCGAGGAGACCGGCCGGCACGCCGGTCACGCCGACATCATCCGTGAGCAGTTGGACGGTGTGGTCGGCCGGTAGCGGGGGTCGGTTCGTCCGGACCTGACAGGCAGTGGAATACTCCCCCGCGCACCACGGCGCCGCCCCGGCGGCGCCGCGCGTTTTCACACAGGGGGATTCAGAAGTTCATGTCACCATCACGTAGAACCACGCGCTCCGCTCGGGCCGTCCTCGGGGCGTCGGTCCTCGCGCTCACCCTGCTCGGCACCTCGGCGTGCGGCCCGGACAACAGCTCGGCCGACGCCGCCGCGGCCGCGGGCGCACCCGATCTCGGCCTCCCGTCCAACCTCGACGACCTGAAGAAGTGGAAGTTCGAGGACTGGGAGAAGTGGGCGAAGGACTACGCCCTCCCGGCCGCCACCAAGGGTTTCTGGACGCTGGAGAAGCTGCTCCAGGCCAAGCCGAACGAGCCGATCGCGCCGCCGGCCCCGCAGCCCGCGGGCACCCAGCCGCCGGCCCAGCCGTCCGCTCCCGGGGCTCCCACCTCGGCGCCGGGCACCCAGCCGCCGGCCGGCCAGCCCACCCAGCCGGGTCACCCGACCACGCCGGCGGCGCCGAAGCCGTCCAGCACCCAGCAGCCGGCCTCGCAGGCCCCGGCGCCGCCCAAGCAGCCCTCCCAGCAGCCCGCGGCGACGCAGCCGCCCTCGCAGGCGCCGGCCCAGCCGCCGGCCCAGCCGTCGCCGCCGGCCCAGCCGCCGGCGCAGCCGCCCGCGCAGCCGTCGCAGCCGGGTCAGCCGCCGGCCCAGCCGGCCGACAACGGCAACGACCCGCTGCCGAAGACCGTCAACGCCCAGGCCGTGCAGCACCCGTACACCAAGGTCGCCGTGCACGGGAAGCTGTTCGCCGACGAGCCGGGCGCCGCGGCGGGTGCCGCCGGCGGCCTGAACCACTCGCAGTGCTCCGCGACCGTGGTGGCCGACCCGGCCCACCCCGGCAAGAGCAACCTGGTCTGGACGGCGGGCCACTGCGTCCACCAGGGCAAGGGCGGCGGCTTCTACAGCAACATCACCTTCATCCCGGCCTTCAACAGCAGCGCCGCGCTGAGCGGTGGCAAGCAGGCGGACGAGTCCCAGTACGCGCCGTTCGGCGTCTGGGGCGCGACGCAGGCTGTGACCTCCCCGCAGTGGAAGGCCGAGGGCGGCAAGACCGGTGACGCGGCCACGCACTACGACTTCGCGATCGTCCGGGTGAAGCCCGCGGACGGCGCGAAGTCGCTGGAGGAGACGGTCGGGGGCGCGCTCCCGGTCTGGTTCAACGCCCCGCGCGACCAGCTGAACATCACCGAGTTCGGCTACCCGGCCGCCCCGCCGTTCGACGGCATGGAGCTGAACCGCTGCGAGAGCGGCAAGCCGGCCCGCCTGTCGTACGAGCCCACGCGTCCGCCGATGCTGGCCATCGGCTGCTCCATGACCGCCGGCTCCAGCGGCGGCGGCTGGCTGGCCGTCAAGGACGGCAAGCCGGCGCTGGTCAGCAACGTCTCGGTCGGGAAGCACACCGGCGACCCGATGTTCCAGGCCGGCCCGTACCTGGACGACGTCGCCGCCGGGGCGTACGACTTCCTCGCCAAGAAGGGCTGAGCGCCCTCCGCCGGTACCGGCCGCCCCCCGCACGACGCCGTGCGGGGGGCGGCCGTTGCCGTCAGGCCCGGTCGTCAACAAGCCTCGCTCGTCAAGAAGCCCCGGTGGTCGCCAGGGTTCAGAAGGCGGGTCACGCCCCGAACGCGGTCACGCCCCGAACGCCGTCAGGTCGAGCCCGGCCAGCCGCTCCGGGTCGATCAGCACGTCGATCGCGACGATCGTGCCGTCCACCACGGTGAACGCCATGATCGAGACCGGTTTGCCGTTGGCGCCGAACGCCACCACGCCGGCGGCGCCGTTGATCAGCGCCGGGCGGACGAACGGTGCCAGCGAGCGGAACATGACCGCCTGGCCCGCCACCGTCGCGGCGCCCGTGAGCACCACGTTCTGGCGGGCCCGCAGGGCCCCGCCGTCCGAGCGCAGCACCACGTCGGGGTCGAGCACCGCGAGCAGCGCGTCCAGGTCGCCGGTCCGGGTGGCGGCGAAGAACGCGTCGACGGCCACCCGCTGGCGGGCGAGGTCCCGGTCGGGCGCCGGGGCCTGCCCCTGGACCTTGCGGCGGGCGCGACTGGCCAGCTGCCGGGTGGCGGCCGCGGTCTTCTCGACCAGCGGGGCGATCTCCTCGAACGGCACCGCGAACATGTCGTGCAACACGAACGCCACCCGCTCGGCCGGTGACAGCTCCGCCAGCACGACCATCAGCGCCAGCCCGACCGAGTCGGCCAGCAGCACCTCCTGTTCCGGGTCGATCACGCCCTCCCGGCCGAGGATCGGATCCGGGATCCGCGTCTCCAGCGGGTCCTCGCGCCGTTGCTCGCGCGAGCGCAGCAGGTTCAGGCAGACCCGCCCCACCACGGTGGTCAGCCACCCGCCGAGGTTCTCGACCTCGCTCGTGTCGGTGCGGTCGTACCGCAGCCAGGCCTCCTGGACGGCGTCCTCGGCCTCGCTGATCGAGCCGAGCATCCGGTACGCCACGGCGCGCAGGTGCGCCCGGTGTTCCTCGAACCGCTCGGTCGGCACAACTTTCTCGTTCACCGTGTCACATTCCTTCGTCGCCGCGGGTCATAGCTGCAGAACCACGAAACCTAACGGCTGTGGCCGGAAGATCAATGTCCGGCCAGGACGAATCGGAGGCGATCATGACGAACTCCCCCCTCCTCGTGACGGGCGGCACCGGCACCCTCGGCGGGCACGTCCTGCCGCTGCTGCGCGCGGCCGGCCACGACGTCCGGGTGCTCACCCGCGGCGCGCGCCCGGCTGCCGACGGCGTCCACTTCGTGACCGGTGACCTGCTCAAGGACGAGGGGATCGAGGCGGCGGTGGACGGCGTCGGGACGGTCCTGCACCTCGCGGGCGGCGCCAAGGGCGACGACCTGGCCACCCGCCACCTGGTGCGGGCCGCGCAGCGCGCCGGGGTGCGGCACCTGGTGTACATCTCGGTCGTCGGGGCGGACCGGCTCCCGCTCGGCTACTTCCGCTCCAAGCTGGGCGCCGAGCGGGCGGTCGCGGACTCCGGCCTGCCGTACAGCATGCTGCGCGCCGCGCAGTTCCACGACCTCGCCCTGAAGGTGGCGGCCGGCATGGGCAGGCTGCCGGTGGTGCCCGCGCCGGGCGGGATCCGGTGGCAGCCGGTCGACTCCCGGGACGTGGCGGCCCGGCTGGTGGAGCTGGCGCTGGACGAGCCGGCCGGTCTCGTCCCCGACCTGGTCGGGCCGGCCGTGTACCCGCTGTCCGAGCTGGTCCGGAGCTATCTGAAGGCGCGTGGCAGGAGGCGGCCGGCGCTGCCGGTCCGCGTTCCCGGCAAGGTCGGCCGTGCCTACCGGGCCGGCGACAACCTGACCCTCGTGGGTGCCGAGCAGGGCGGGCGGACCTGGGAGGCCTTCCTGGCCGAGCGGGTGGGGTGAGGGGCTGCCGCGGGTGGCAGGGCGTGGTCCGGGCGCGGTCCGGGCGCGGTCCGGATGGTGTCGGTGCGGGCCCCTAGATTGGCGGGCATGACGTACTCACTCCTCGCCGCCGTCCGGGACAGCGCCGTCGCCGCCGACTTCCTGCTCTGGCCGGGCGACTTCGACCTCGACCGCACCGAGCACGTGGAGGAGGTCGTGCTGGCGTCGGGAGAGCCCTTGGAGGCGATCGCCGGGGACGGCGCGGGCGGCACCTTCTTCTTCTGCGGCGCCGGCGGCGAGGAGCGGCCCGTCCTCTACGCCGACTCCGAGGGCGGCGCCGCGCTGGTGGCGATCGGTCTGCCGGAGCTGGTCCGGCTGCTGCTGACCGTCCCGTGGTGGCGGGACTGCCCGGGCTTCACCGCCGAGGAGAGTGCCGAGGCGGCCGAGCAGTACCTGGAGGACGAGCCCGGGCTGCTCGCCGACCGGGACGCGGCGGCGGCCGCCCTCGGGATCGAACTGCCCACCGAGGCCGAGGCGCTGGCCCGTCTCCGGGCGGTGGCCACCGGGCCGGGGCAGGGCGTCGTCCTGCTCAACGCGGTGGAGCGGACGGCCTATGGCGCGCTGATCCGCTGACCCGGTGCCCAGGACGCACCGACCCGGCCGCCGGCCGGTCAGCCGGCGGGTCAGCCGGCCACGGCCGCCGACCGGTCGGCCGTCGCCGCCGTCAGGACGGCGGCGGTGGTGGTGACCTTCGCGAACCGCATCGCGTGCAGCACCGTCGCGGTGGCCCGGGCGAGTTCGGCGGCCGGGACGGTCACGCCGTCCGGGCCGACCATGTCGAAGGTGTGCATGGCATCGGTCGGGAAGATCGCGTCGTACCCGAGGTTGCCCGCCATCCGCGCCGTCGTCTCGTTGCACACGTTGGTCATGATCCCGACGATCACCACCTGCCGGGCGCCCCGCTCCTGGAGCCAGGCGTGCAGGTCGGGGGTGCCGTAGAAGGCGCTGTTCACCGGCTTGGTGATGTGCAGGTCCGCCCGCA
The DNA here is from genome assembly GCF_040655255.1 of Kitasatospora sp. NPDC050463. Classification (NCBI taxonomy): domain Bacteria; kingdom Bacillati; phylum Actinomycetota; class Actinomycetes; order Kitasatosporales; family Streptomycetaceae; genus Kitasatospora; species Kitasatospora sp. NPDC050463. The sequence continues at coordinate 52,139 of NZ_JBFAJO010000031.1, read as the reverse complement.
CCCGCGCGACCACGTCCTTCAACTCGTACCCAGCCGTGCCAGGCACCAGCGGCCCCGCCTTCGAGGCGTGCTGCACCATCACGACCGGGCGCCCGGTGTCCTGCCAGGTGTCGATCAGCTCGCCGATCCGCTGCTCGGCCTCCGGGTTGTCCCGCGGGCCCCAGAACGCGTGGTCCTCGAAGCCCTTCTGGACGTCGATGACGACGAGTACGGCGTCGGGGTCGATGGTCAGCGGGGCGTCGAATGCTTCGGTGTTCGTCATGCGTCCATCGTGCTCGTGCCCGGGCACCCTTCGTGAGGGGCGCTGCCGCCACCCATCGATCGAATCCTGCCAGCGCGCCGGGGGTGCCGGGCGCGACCGCCGGCGAGTACCTTCAGGGCGCCAGCACCCGGTCGAGCCGGGCGGCCAGGTCGGCGACGGCCAGCGGCAGCGCCAGGTCGGGCGCGAAGCCCGCGACGGCCGCCCGGCACTCCTCGGTGAGGTGCACGGTGCCGTCCTCGTCGACGCGTTCGACCCCGTCGCGCCGGCCGACCCGCTCGTTGTACGCGACGGCCTCGGCCTGGTCGAGCCCCGGCGGCAGGTCCAGCGTCACCCGTCCGCCCGCGACCTGTGCTGCCCAGTGGCCGGTCCGGTCCAGGTCCGGAGAAGGGGGGCCAGGGGCGCGTCGCTAGATTTCTGCCATGCGGACTGTGGGTTGCCTGATCTTCGAGGGTGTGCGGGCGTTCGACTACGCGGTGATCGGTGAGGTGTGGTCGAACCGGGTCACCCGGCCCGGGCTGCCCCCCTTCGAGCTGCGGGTCTGCGGGCCGCAGGGCGCCCGGGTGCAGCTCGGCGGCGGGCTGGAGCGGGTGCCGGACTTCGGCCTGGAGGCGCTCCAGGAGTGCGACCTGGTGGTCGTCCCGGGGATGGAGCGGCTGCACGAGCCGCGCGACCCGGCCGTGCTCGCCGCGCTGCGCGCCGCCCACGAGCGGGGCGTCACCGTCGCCTCGCTCTGCGCGGGCGCCTTCGTCCTCGCCGAGGCCGGTCTGCTGGACGGCCGGACCGCCACCACCCACTGGGCGCTCGCCGCCGAACTGGCCCGGCGCTTCCCGGCGGTGGACGTCCGCCCGGAGGTGCTCTTCACCGGCGAGGGCGGTCTCTGGACCTCCGCCGGGGTGGCGGCCGGGATCGACCTCTGCCTGCACCTGGTCCGCGCCGCACACGGGCAGCAGGCCGCCGCCACCATCGCCCGCGCGATGGTCACCGCGCCCTTCCGGGCGGGCGGCCAGGCGCAGTTCATCCCCTCGCCGGTCCCCGAGGGCTCCGGGGGCGACGACGCCCTGGCCCGCGTCCGCGCCGAGGTGCTGGGCGCGCTCGACACCCCGTGGACGGTCCGCCGGATGGCGGGGCTGGCGCTGATGTCGGAGCGCTCGTTCGCCCGCCGCTTCGTCGGCGCGACCGGCACGACGCCGCTGCGCTGGCTGCTGGAGCAACGCGTGCTGCTGGCCCAGCGGTTGCTGGAGGAGACGGACCTGCCGGTGGACACCGTCGCGGTCCGTTGCGGCTTCGGCTCGGCGGTCTCGCTGCGGCCCGCCTTCGTCGCCCGGGTCGGCGTCGCCCCGCGTGAGTACCGCCGGACCTTCCGGGGGCGTGCGGAGGATCCGGTCCCGGAGGGGGAGCCGGTGCGCCGCTCCTAGAAGTCGGCGGCCCGGCGCAGGACGAGGTCGGCGGCGACCGCCCAGGGGGCGTCCGGGGCGGTCACGACCAGCTGCCCGCCGCCGCAGGGCAGCGAGGCACTGGTGCACCCGTGGGAGCCGAGGCCCTCGACCGTCGATCCCCCAAGTGTGCTCTGCGCGAGCGGACTTGAGTCAGTCCACCACGGGGAGGCGCACGCGGCGCCGGGAAGTGCCTCAGCGGGGCGGCGCGACGAGCCCCGCCTCGTACGCGGTGATCACCAGCTGGACCCGGTCCCGGGCGCCCAGCTTGGCGAACAGCCGGGACACGTGGGACTTGGCGGTGGCCACCGTGATGAAGAGGTCCTCCGCGATCTCGGCGTTCGACCGGCCCCGCCCGACCAGGGTCAGGACTTCCCGCTCCCGCTCGGTGATGCCCTCGATCGGCCGGGCCTGGTCCGCCTGGTCCGCCGGGGCGGCTGCGGGCCCGGCGGTTCCCGGGCGCCCGACGAAGTCCGCGATCAGCCGGCGCGTCACCCCCGGCGCGATGAGCGCGTCACCGGCGGCGACCACGCGGACCGCCGCGAGGATGTCGTCCAGCGCCATGTCCTTGACCACGAAGCCGCTGGCGCCGGCCCGGAGCGCGTCGTAGACGTGGTCGTCCTCGTCGAAGGTGGTCAGGACGAGGACGCGGGCCGTTGCCGGACCGGCTGTGATCAGGCGCGTGGCCTCGATCCCGTCCATGCCGGGCATCCGGATGTCCATCACCACGACGTCGGGGCTCAGGTCGGCGACCAGTCGGACCGCCTCGGCGCCGTCGGCGGCCTCGCCGACGACCATCAGGTCGGGGTGGTCGGCCATGATCACGCGCAGACCGGACCGCACCAGCGGCTGGTCGTCGACGAGCAGTACGCGGACGGTCATCGGGCCGCCGCCGGAACCGCGACGGGAGCGGGCAGCGGCACCAGCGCCGCCACCCGGAAGCCGCCCTCGGGGCGCGTCCCGGCGCTCAGCCGGCCGTGCAGCAGGCCGACCCGCTCCCGCATGCCCACCAGCCCGAAGCCGTGGGCCGAGCCGCTCGCGGTGGCACCCCGTCCGTCGTCGACGATCTCCACCGACAGTTCCCCGTCCCCGTAGTCGATGGACACCCGGCAGTGCCCGGTGCCCGCGTGGCGGACCACGTTGGTCAGCGCCTCCTGGACGATACGGTAGGCGGACAGGTCGATGTCGGCCGGCAGCGGACGCCGCTCCCCGCTGAGGTGCAGGTCGACCTGGACCCCGGCGTCCGCCGTCGCCGCCGCCAGCCGTTCGAGGTCCGCCAGGCCCGGCGAGGGCGCACGCGATGCCTGCGCCGTGCCCGCCGCGCCGGAATCGGCCTGACGCAGTGCCACCAGCGTGCGCCGAAGGCCCGACAGGGTCTCCCGGCTGGTGGCCTCGATCGCGCGCAGCGCCTCCCGGGCCTCCGCGGGCTGGGTCTCGATCACCCGGCTCCCCACCCCGGCCTGGATCGCGATGATGCCGATGCTGTGCGCGACCATGTCATGCAACTCCCGCGCGATCCGCAGCCGTTCGGCGGTCACCGCCTCGGCCACCTCCTGCGAGCGCAGCGCCACCGCGTGCTCGCGACGCTCGCGGCTCAGCAGGCCGACCGTGCAGGACGCGGCCATGGCCAGGACGGCGATCACGGCGTTGACGGTCATGTCGTTCCCGTGGGCGAAGCCGCCGACCACCAGGAGCTGGATGACGCAGGAGACGGCCACGGCGACGATCGAAGCCCGCCGGGTGCAGGTGGCGACGATGAAGCCCAGGACGGCGTCCACTGCCAGGAACGACAGGAACTGCCCCTGGTAGGAGGCCGACAGGGGCGAAGCGTCGGAGGTCGGCATGCCCGCCACCACGAGGGTGGAACCGAGGAGAGCCGTCGCCAGCGTCAGCAGCGGTCTCCGGCGCAGCAGGCCGACGAGCAGGCACACCGACAGCATGGCCCCGACGCCGTGGACGGTGCCCGAGGCCTGCGACGCACCCCCCACCAGCAGACCGACCGCCAGGAGGTACAGCACCGCCCCGGCCCAGGCCGCGACGGTCGTCCCCGGCAGGGGCGGGCCGGGCCTTCGCGAGGGCGGGGGTGAGGTGGAACCCGCAGGTGGTGGGGTGGTGGTCGCCGTGGTGTCCATGCCGCGAGGGTAGCCAGCCGGTCCCGGCGCGGCATCGGCCCGGGGATGTACGCCCCCGGGCTGAGCACGCCGCGTGATTGCCGCCCACGGCCCGATGCCCGGACGGGGGGCGTCCCGGCAGGGTTGCCGTTGTGATCGAAGTCAACGAACTCACCAAGCGCTACGGCGGCAAGACGGCCGTCGACCACCTGTCCTTCACCGTGCGGCCCGGCCAGGTCACCGGATTCCTCGGCCCCAACGGCGCCGGCAAGTCCACCACCCTGCGGATGATCCTCGGTCTGGACACTCCCACCGCCGGCACCGCCACCGTCGGCGGCGTCCCCTTCCACCGCCACCCGCGCGGACTGCGGCACGTCGGCGCCCTCCTCGACGCCGGACAGGTCCACGGCGGACGCAGCGCCGCCGCCCACCTGTCGGCCCTGGCGCGCAGCAACGGCATCCCGCTGGGGCGGGTGGCCGAGGTCCTCCAGGAGGTGGGGCTGGCCGAGGCGGCGAACCGCCGGATCGGCGGCTTCTCCCTTGGCATGAAGCAGCGGCTGGGCATCGCCACCGCCCTGCTCGGCGACCCGCCCGTGCTCATGTTCGACGAGCCGATCAACGGCATGGACCCGGAAGGTGTGCTCTGGGTGCGCCGGCTCTTCCGGCGCCTGGCCGCCGAGGGTCGCACCGTCTTCCTCTCCAGCCATCTGATGTCGGAGATGGAGAACACCGCCGACCAGTTGGTCGTCATCGGCCGGGGCCGCCTCATCGCCGCCGAGTCGGTACGGGACTTCGCGGCCCGTGGTACCCGTGGCAGCGTCGTGGTCGGGACTCCGCAGGCCGCCGAGCTGGCGGCCCTGCTGACCGCGGCGGGCGCCTCGGTCGAGCCGGAGGGCTCGGCGGGGGCCGAGAAGTTCACCGTGACCGGCCTCCCGGCGGACCGGATCGGAGCGCTCGCCTTCGAGAACGGCATCCGGCTGGACGAACTGACCACCCGTACCGCCTCGCTGGAGGCGGCCTTCATGGAACTCACCGCCGACAGCACCGAATACCTGGCAGGACAGCCCTGATGACGATGCTCGCCACCGCTCCCCGGACCACCCCCGCCGCCGCGCCGGCCGCCCGCTTCGGCGACCTGGTCGCCGCCGAGTGGATCAAGACACGGTCGCTGCGCTCGACGCCGTGGGTGATCGGACTCACCGTCCTGTTCGTCATCGGGTCCGCCGCCGCGGCCACGCTGGCGGACCGGGCCGCAGAATCCGGCCCCGCCGCGTTCCGGTCCTACGACTCCTTCCCGCCGGCCGGCTACTGGACGTTGATCCTCGTCGCCGCCACCATGGGCGCCCTCACCGTCGTGAGCGAGTACAGCAGTGGGTTGATCCGCACCACCACGGCGGCCGTCCCGGCCCGCGGCTCGGTCGTGCTGGCCAAGACGGCCGTCACCGCCGCGCTGTGGACGGCCGTCGGCACGGTCGCCTCACTCGGTTCCTTCCTGGTCTCCCAGGCCGTCCTGGACGGGCGCCACGTCGGCGTTCCGATCACCGAACCCGGGGTGTTCCGGGCGCTGGTGGCGTCCGCGGTGCTGGCTCCGGTCTGCGCCGTGGTCGGTCTGGGCCTCGGCGTGCTGCTCCGGCACGCCGCCGGGACGGTGGTCACCAGCGTCTTCGTCCTGCTGATGCTGCCCACCATGTTCTCGGAGAGCAACCGCTGGTCGGCGGACCTCAAGCACGCGCTGGTGTCGGCCGCCTGGCAGCGCCTGGTCTGCCCCTGGGCGCCGGATCCCGACTCGCTGGGCTACACCGCCACCGTCCCCGGCTGCTGGCTCGTGTACCTGCTCTGGCCGCTGGTCACCGTCGCCCTCGCGGTGATCGTGGTGCGGCGCCGGGACGTGTGAGCGGCTCGCCGGGGCGTGCACCGCGCGCCCCGGACGCGGCCGCGCGGGGGCCGGCGAACGGGTGTGATTGACCCATGGAAATGCCCCGGAAATGCACCATGGGGGCAGGTCTCTCGGCGCCCTAGAGTCGTAGACACAAGCCCACGGCGAGAGGCCGGGGCCGCCGCTCGAACAGGGAGTCACCACGATGAACGCCGCCACGCCGAAGCCGGTTCTGACCCGCGCCGCCGCTGCCGAGACCACCAGCGACCCGAGCAGCGTGATGACCCTGCTCGCCGACTGCGGCACCGACGGCAGCCCGATCACCAGCTACCGCTCGTCCTTCGCCAAGGGGGCCGTCGGCGCCCCGGCCCACTTCCACACCCGGGCCTCCGAGCTGTTCTTCGTGATCGGCGGCTCGTTGCAGGTACTGGTCGAGGACAAGGTCGAGATCCTCGGCGCGGGCGACTTCCTGCTCGTCCCGCCGCACACCCCGCACGCCTTCGCCGCCGCGCCCGGCTCCGAGGCCGACGTGCTCTTCGTCTTCACGCCCGGCATGCCCCGCTTCGACTACCTGCGCCTGCTCGGCCGGGTGATGCGCGGTGAGGCGAGCCCGCAGGAGATCAAGGACTCCTCCGAGCAGTACGACAACCACTACGTCGACAGCCCGCTGTGGCGCGCCACCCTCGAAGCCGCCAAGTGACCGGCGCGGCAGCCGAAGGCCGGATGACGGCGAACGGGGTGGCAGCCCTCAGCGCCGCCACCCCGCCCGGGATTGGTGCCGCATGGGACATCGGCACGCACGGGCCGATGAGTTGAGCCAAACCCCACGTTGGGGGGAAACCGTTGTGGAGCGACCGGCGAATGCGCCGGGTCGCCGCCGCCGTCAGACGGCCACGACGTCCCGCGCCCGCCCGAAGGCGAGCGCGGTGGGTCCGGGTGCGGGAGCGATCAGCACCCAGACGAACTTGCCGATCCCGCCCGCACGCGGGCAGCAACCCCAGCGTTCGGCAAGCTCGTTGACGAGGAAGAGGCCACGGCCGTGCTCGTCCTCGGTGGAGGAGACGCGGACGCTCGGGCGGCCGCTGCCCGCGTCGTGCACCTCGATCCGCAGCCGGTCGGAGATGAGCGCGAACCGGACCTCGACCAGCCGGTCCGGCGGCGCGTCACTGTGCCGGACGGCGTTGGCGAACAGCTCCCCGAGCAGCAACTCGCCGACGTCCGCGAACCGTTCGCCGTGCGACATGCCGGCGAGATACGCCCGCAGCATCTGCCGGGCCAGGGAGGTGCAATCGAGTCGGGATTCCAGCCGCGCGGCGAATTCACGCGGCCGGCGGGCAGCGAGGGCGAGGCGAGGGACAGCACAGTTCTCGGGCATGGCGTGGCTACCTCCGGGACGGGTGGGGGAGTGGAAGCGGCTCGCGGTCGGGGCGCATGGCCTCACGCTGCGCGAGCAAAGCATCGCGTTCCGCTCTCCATCATCGTGGCGTGGAGATACGGTGACGGCCGATTCCGAGTACCGGTCACGTCCGGCACGTGAGGGGAGACGGCATGTCACACCGGAGGGCGAAGCAGGGACCGACTGCGAGTTCGGCCGTCATGTTCGGGGAGGAGCTGCGCTTCTACCGGGAGATGCTCGACTACACGCAGGAGGAGCTGGGGAAGCTCCTGCACTGCAACCGCACGAACATCACCCGGTACGAGAGTGGCAAGCGGCGCATGCCGCTCGACTCGGTGGAGGACGCGGACCGGGTGCTGAATACCGGCGGCCTGCTCAAGCGGCTGTGGGATCGGGTGGACTGGGAGGCCGAAGTCGAGCACCCGGACTGGTTTCGGGACCACGCCGACATGGAGGCCGAGGCGGTCGCGGTCCGGGTCTTCCAGTACGGCTACATGCATGGGTTGCTGCAGTGTCGCGACTATGCGAAGGCGATGTTCGAAGCCGGGGATGCCGCCGGAAATCCCAGGCTCGTGGAGGAGCGGATTGCGGCTCGGTTGGCCAGGCAAGAGCGCTTCAAGGACCCGAACGGGCCGATGCTGCTTGCGATTCTCGACGAGAGCGCCATTCGGTCGGTCGTCGGTGGGCCGAGGGTGATGTGGCGCCAGATGGAACATCTGCTGTGTGTCGCCCAGCTCCCGACGGTCGTCGTCCAGGTGGCACCGTTCGCGTCTCGCCGCACGATCATCAACACGTCCATGGTGCTGCTGGATATGCCGGACGGACAGCACTGGGTCTACTCGGAGAGCCTCGATCGAGGCTGTCCGAGCGATGTTCCGGCGATCGTGAACGGACACCAGCGCACCTATGATCGGCTTCGCGGCGAGGTTCTCCCGGTGAGTGACTCGCTTGCACTGATCTCCGATGCGCTGGAAGGGTACAGGCATGACGAGGAGCGAGCTCGCCGCAGCCGCTTGGCGGAAGAGCAGCTACAGCGGCACGAACGGCGGCGACTGCATCGAGGTGGCCCCCGGATTCCCCGGCCTCGTGCCGGTGCGTGACTCGAAGGACCCCGAGGGTCCGGCCCTGGTCTTCCCCGCCTCCGCCTGGCAGTCCTTCGTCGCTGCCGTTCAGGCCGGCGACTTCCCCGCCTGACCGGCCCGCCACTTCCGGTCACCTGTCGACCCCGGCTGAACAGTTTCGATCACTCTGCGTGTTTCGCTGGTGTGGTGCGTAACCAAACGGTTACGGTCACCGACTGTGCGCACATGATCCCTGTTCGACTAGACCGAGGCGGTAGTCATGGCACAGGAACCCCGGATCGACGTAGCGCTGACCCTCAAGGAGGGCCAGGCGGAGCCCAGTTCGGCGGAGAAGGCGGAGCTCGCCGCCACGCTGTCGCCCGACGTGTGGTTCTCCGCCGCGCTGGAGCTCGCCGGCGAGGGCGGGCGGCAGGCCGACGTGACCTGGGAGCTGACCGGCGCCCCCTACAAGGGGCAGTCCGCGCAGGGCAAGGCGGCCGTCTACTACGCCAACCCGAAGTTCGGCCTGCGTCGGCCGTTCATCTTCGCGGACGGCTTCAACTACGGCCCGAGTGATCTCCCCGGGCTGTTCGCGTACTTCAACCAGCCCTACGGCGGCAAGCAGGGCCTCTTCGACCAGCTGCTCGGCCAGGGCTTCGACATCGTCCTGCTCGGCTTCGAGGAGCGGCACACCTACATCCAGGCGAACGCCGAGGTCGCGATCAGCGCCATCCAGCGAGTGATCGACGAGCGGGTGAGCGACGAGCGGCTGACCGTCGGCGGGGTGAGCATGGGCGGGATCATCACCCGTTTCGCGCTCGCCAAGCTGGAGACCATGAAGATGGACCACCAGACGGAGACGTACCTCTCCTACGACTCGCCCCACAACGGCGCGTGGATCCCGCTCGTCCTCCAGCAGATGGCCTACTTCTTCGAGGACTTCACCCCCGCCGGCCCGGACGGGGTCAAGCAGGCCGAGCTGATCCGCAGCCCTGCCGCGCAGCAGCTGCTCTGGGCCTGGGTGGAGAACTCCAAGTACTCGGGACCGGTCGCCACCTCCAGCCCCCTGCGCAAGGAGTTCCTGGAAGACCTCCGGCGTTTCGGCTACTTCCCGGCGATCCCGCGCAAGCTCGGCGTCTCCAACGGCCGGCGCGACGGTGTGGGCCGTCCGCTGCCGGCGGGCGAGGTCGCCTTCGACTGGCAGGCCCTGATCGCCAGTGCCACGGCCCGCTTCCAGCCGGAGAAGGGCGAGCAGCAGAAGATCGGCGGCATGCACCTCGGCCTTGAGGTGCGCCGTAGCTCCACCACCGAGGTCCCGGCGCTGGACGGGGCGCCCGGCGGCACCCTGGACTCCTTCGGCAAGGTGGCGGACGCGCTGAAGGCGAAGATCACCGAGGACCACCGCAGCGGCGCCTTCGTGCCGTCCGTCAGTGCGGCGGCGCTGGACTTCGACCCGGTGAAGTGGGACGTCGAGGTGAACCTCTCCATCACCGACGCCGACCTGGAGCGCGGCCACCTGGACGAGGTCGCCTTCGACGACGACAACACCGAGCACAGTCACGTCTCCGGCACGCTCATCGACTGGATCGTCGAGCGCGTCACCCGCTGACCTCGGCGGTCCCTGTCGAACTGGTTCGGAGCACCCGCGCGAATGGGCTACGATTTACCTCATCACCCAGATGCGCGGGTGGCGGAATAGGCAGACGCGCTGGATTCAGGTTCCAGTGCCCGAAAGGGCGTGGGGGTTCAACTCCCCCCTCGCGCACACTCGGTCTTCGGACCACTTGAGGCCGGTCGGCCCGACATTCAGTCGGGCCGACCGGCCTCTTCGTTGTCCGGGCGACCCTGCCCCGGGGAGGCGGTGGCGATCCGGCCCGGGGTCGACGGCGGCGACCGCCTGCCAGGCCGCCGGGCTATGGCCGTTGTACGCGCGCCGCGCCGGGCCGGTATCTTCGCGCCGGGCGCGGATCCGCGGGCGTGCGTCCCGTATGTCCGGACCCCCTGTGCCCGCATCCCGAACGGAGTTTCGTGAACGACCAGATGAGCGTTGCCGTTGTCGGTCTGATCTTCGCTGTGATCTCGATCGTCGTACCGCTGGCGGGGGCCGTCGTGGCCGCCGTGTTCATCCGTCGCAGGGGTCGCAACGCCCGCCTGGCGATGGCCGGTTGCTTGGTCGCGGCGCTGGGGCCGCTGATCCTGGGCCTCACTGTGGGACTGGGCTCGGACGCCATCTACCGTGACTTCGGGATCGCCGCGTCGGTCGGCGCGCAGATGGCGATCAGCGCGACGTTCTCCCTCACCGGGCTCGGCCTGGTGCTGGCCGGAGCACTCGCGGCGCCGGTGGCGTCGATGCCGCCGGTGCCGCCGCCGGTGGCAGGTGAGGGTGAGCAGCCCGTCTTCATGCCGCCGGTCGCGGATGCCGCCGGCCCGGCCTGACCGGGCCGCCGCGGCGGCCCGGGCTCGGACGAAGCCGACCGCCGGCAGGTTCCGCCGGTTGACCCCACTCGGTCTTCGGCCCACGTGAGGCCGGTACGGGTCCGGGCTGTTCAGCCGAGGAAGTCGACGCGGTCGATGAGGCCTTCGCGCACCCGGTAGGCCACCAGGACGCGGACCGGCTCCTCGGCCAGGCCGTGGGCGACCTCGTGGTCGACCACCCGGTCGCCTTCGCTGAGCCGCCCCACGATCTCCGCCCGGCAGCGGCCCTCGGCGAATTGGCCGGCGTACCTGTCACGCAGGGCTCGCCGGCCCTGGAGCCGGCTGCCGTCGGCCCGGTGGACCGTGACGTCCTCGGCATAGGTGGCGACGAAGGCGTCGATGTCGTGGCTGTTGTAGGCGGCGAGCTGCTGCTCGACCACGTCGCGCGGTTCGGTCATGTGCTTGATCGTTCCTTCTTCGGCGTGCGGGTTCAGGCGGCGAGGCGGCGGGTGGCGAGTTCGGCGTAGAGCGCGGCTCCGTCGGGGAGCACGGCGTCGTCGAACTCCGCGTAGGGCGAGTGGTTGAGCGGCAGGTCGTCGGGGTCGGTCCCCTTCGGGGCGGCACCGAGCCACGCGAACGATCCCGGAACGGCGTCGAGTACCCGGGAGAAGTCCTCGGCCCCGGTCATCGGGTTGGCCATCGTCAGGAAGCGCTCCTCGCCGAAGACCTCCCGGACGGTGTCCGCCAGGAAGTCGGTCTCGGCCCCGTCGGTCACGGTCACCGGGTACCCGGGAAGGTACTCGATCTCCGCTCGCAGGCCGTGGGCGGCCGCGAGGGCCCGGACCAGCTCCACCACGTTGTCGGCGACCGTGGCCCGCGCCTCGGCGGAGAAGGTGCGTATGGTCGCCTCGAAGTGGGCGGTCTCGGGGATGATGTTGCGCTGGGTGCCGGCCTGGAGGAGCCCGACGGTGATCACCACCGGATCGAACACGTCGAAGCGCCGGGTCACCATGGTCTGCAGGGCGGTGACCATCTCGCAGGCCGCCGGGATGGGGTCCTTGGCCCGGTGCGGTACCGAGCCGTGCCCACCCGCACCGTGGACGGTGACGTTCAGCGAGTCGGAGGCGGCGAGGATCGGCCCGCGCCGGGAGCTGAACTCCCCGTGCGGCATGGCCGATGCCACGTGCAGGGCGTACGCGGCGACCGGGCGCCTGCCTGCCGCGTCCAGCACGCCCTCGGCGAGCATGGCTCCGGCGCCGTCCCACCCTTCCTCGCCGGGCTGGAACATGAAGACCACGTCGCCGTGGAGCTGCTCCCGCCGTGCGGCCAGCAGGTGTGCGGCGCCCGCGAGCATCGTGGTGTGCAGATCGTGTCCGCAGGCGTGCATCGCGCCGTTGTCGGCGGCGAACGGCAGCGGGGCCTTCTCGGTGACCGGCAGACCGTCCATGTCGGCGCGCAACAGCACCGCCGGCCCCGGTCGCCCACCGCGCAGCACCGCGGTGACCGAACTCAGCGCGGAGCCCTGGCTCACCTCCAGCGGCAGGCCGTCGAGGGACTGCAGCACCCGCTCCTGGGTGCGCGGGAGGGCGAGGCCCAGCTCGGGGAACCGGTGAAGGTCGTGGCGGAGCCGGACCAGGTCCGGGGCCAGCCCGAGGGCATCGTCGTGCAGGGACACGGGTACCTCCGTCGAATCCGCGTGTGGCGGGAAGTTGTGCCGAGCGATCTCGTTCCGTGATTCTGGTTCTCGCGGCGGGACTTTCCCGCGATTTCGCAGGATCACGCCATGGGGAGGCCCTCCGATGAACGAATCCACCGGACGTTGCCGGTGACCGGCGCCGATGTGACGGTGGACGAGCTGGACCTCGCCCTGGTGAACGCGCTGCAGCTGCGGCCCCGGGCACCCTGGTCACTGCTCGGCCAGACCCTCGGGATCAGCCCGGTCACCGCGGCCCGCCGCTGGCGACGGCTCTCGGAGGCCGGGATCGCCTGGGTGACCGCCTACGGTCTGCCGCACCCCGAGGACCGCGGCTGCGTCGCCTACCTCGACCTCGACTGCGCCCCCGACCGGCTCCGGCAGATCGCCGACGACCTGGCCGAGGACCCGCACGTGATGAGCATCGAACACCTCTCCCAGGGCTGCGACCTCGTCGTCACCGCGGCCTTCACCGACCTGGCGACGGTCTCCCGGTACATCGCCGAACGGCTCGGCCGGCTCCCCGGGGTCAACGCCGTCCGCGTCCACCTGGTGACCGGCTTCTACGCCGAGGGGATCCGCTGGCGACTGGACTCACTGGACCCCGCCCAGCGCGTGGAGCTGCACGACGATCACCCGGCGGCCAACGGGGCACCGTCCGGAGTGCGCGCCGAAGTCCGCGAAGAAGAAAGGGAGTTGCTCATCAGGCTGGGCGTCGACGGCCGCCTCGACCAGGCCGGGCTGGCCGCCGCCACCGGGCTCAGCCCGTCGACGCTGCGCCGCCGCCTCGACCGGCTGGCCGCCTCCGACGCGATCCGCTTCCGCTGTGAGATCGCCGCCCGCGACGCCGGCCGGCCGGTCCTGGCGACCTTCCGGGCCGACCTCCCCCCGGACCGGCTCGACGAGGTCGGCCCCCAGCTCGCCAGGCTCCCCGAGGTCCGGTTGTGCGTGTCCGTCACCGGCTCGCACAACCTCGTCCTCTCGGTCTGGCAGCGCTCCCTCGCCGACGTCCAGCGCCTGGAGGCCGCGCTCGCCCGCAGGTTCCCCGACCTGCGGGTAGCCGAGCGCCGGGTGTCGCTGCGCACCGTGAAGCGGATGGGCCGGATCCTCGACGCGGACGGACGCGCGGTCCGCGCCGTTCCGATGGACATCTGGCGAGACCCGGTCCCGGTCTCCTGACGGCCGTTCGGGCCGGCCGCCGCGAGGGGGCGGGGCGGGCCGCCCGGTCGGGTCAGGCGGGTGGGAGGGCGAGCTCGGTGCGGGCCTCCCCGACGAGGCGGAGCGAGCCGATGACGACGATCAGGCCGCCCGGCCCGGCGAGTTCGCCGGCCCGCCGCAGCGCCGAGCGGGTGTCCTCGGCGGTCAGGCACGGCCCCCGGCCGGTCGGAGCGAGGCGGCCGCGCAGGGTGGCGGGGTCGGCGCACTCGTGGGAGCCGGTGCGGGTGAGGACCAGCGGCCAGTGGGACGGCAGCGGGGCCAGCATGCCGTGGACGTCCTTCTGCTCGAAGGCGGAGAAGACCAGGACGGGCGGCCGCCCCGGGCGAGCGTCGGCCCCGGCGTGGCGAAGGATCTCCGGGGCGACGGTGGCGACGCCCTGGGGGTTGGTGGCGCCGTCGAGAAGGACGCGACCGGCCCAATCGTCCAGCTGGGCGTCGGTGACGAGTTCGAGACGGCCGGGCCAGCGTGTCGCGGCCAGTCGGGTACGGAGCGGTTCGCTCTCCGGCGCGCGGACGTGGCCGCGTTCGACCATGGCGTCCACCGCGGCGACGGCGAGGGCGAGGTTGTGGTGCTGGTGCGCACCGGGCAGCGGGCAGGGCAGGTCGCGGTGCACCGCGCGGGGAGTGGCGACGTCGACCAGGGTCCTCGGACCGCGGCCGTCCGAGCCGGCGGCGGTACGGGCGGTGTAGCGGATCTCGCGATCCATGCGCCACACGGACACCCCGGTCCGCTCGTCGAGGACCCGGCCCGCGGCAGCGGCCGCCTCGGGGGCGAGCCGGCCCAGGACCACGTGGTCGCCGTCCCGCACGGCTTCGACCTTGGCCCGGGTGATCTCCGCCAGGGTGTCCCCGAGCAGCCCGACGTGGTCGAGTCCGATGCCGGTGACGACCTTCACGTCCATGCCGAGCTCCCCGGCCGCGGCCCTGCTCCCGCCGACGTTCGCCTCGGCCACCGCCAGGCGGACGCCCGCACGTCGGAAGTGCACGGCGGCGGTCGCCGCGTAGAGGCCGGCGGCCATGACGGGCAGGTCGTACCGGTCGGCGGCCCGGTACACCTCGGCGAACGCCGCGGCGTACTCGGCGCGGGTGACGGGGACCCCGTCGACCCGGATCCGCTCCCGGGGCTCCTGAAGGTGCGGGCTGGGCATGCTGCCCGCCCGTGCGCCGGTGGCGGCCACCGCCGACACCGCGAACGCGCAGGTCGACCCCTTGCCGTTCGTGCCTACCACCAGCATCCCGCGCAACCCGTGCTCGGGATGCCCCAGCGCCCCCAGCAGCCGGGGGAGATTCGCCTGCCGTGCCTCCCGGAGCGGCAGGTCGACCTTCCCGTGCAGCTCGGCGAGGAGGTCGACGCAGTCCTGGTAGTCCATCCCACGATGATGCCCCAACGGGCCGTCAGGTCCGGTGCGAAGGGGAAACGTTCGACTGTCCCGGCTACCGCGCGGGGCGGCGTGCCCGCCGGAGCTCGTGGTGGACGGCCCGGGCGTCCGCCACCTGGCCCATGTGCCCCAGCTTGTCGGGATTGAGCACCAGTCGGATCGCCTGGATCTGCCCGTCGAGCACGTCGAGCGCCATGGCCTGGAGCACCTTGCCGTCCCGGTCGCGGAAGATCGCGCCCGGCTGCCCGTTGACCTCGTGCGGCTCGAACGTCACGTCGATCAGGGCCAGTCCGGGGAATACGGCGGCGAGCAGTCGGGCCACGTTCCCGGCGCCCATGACCGCCCTGGCCAGCTGCGGGGTCTTGCCGCCGCCGTCGCCGACCATCGACACGTCGGCGGCGAGCAGTTCCTGCAGGCCGGCGACGTCGCCTTCGCGAAGGGCGTCGAAGAACCGTGCCGACAGCTCCTCCCGCTCCGTGCGGACCGCCGCGAACCGCGGCCGCCCGGCCTCCATGTGCCGTCGCGCCCGGACCAGCAGCTGCCGGCAGGCCGCCTCCGACCGCTCCACCGTCGCGGCGACCTCGTCGAACCCGTAGCCGAAGACCTCCCGCAGCACGAACACCGCCCGCTCCAGCGGGCTGAGCCGCTCCAGCAGCACCAGGGCCGCCATCGACACCGAGTCGGCCAGCTCCGCCGCCCGTGCCGGGTCCTGGTAGGGATCGTCCAGCAGCGGCTCGGGGAACCAGGGACCCACGTACGCCTCCCGGCGCACCCGGGCGGAGCGCAGCACGTCGATCGAGATCCGCGTCACCGTGGCCGACAGGAACGCCTTGGTCGACGTGGGCCGGGTCGCCGAGCGGTCGAAGCGCAGCCAGGTCTCCTGCACCGCGTCCTCGGCCTCGCTCACACTGCCCAGCACGCGGTACGCGATCGAGAACAGCAGCGGCCGCAGCTCCTCGAACTCCTCGACCTCGCTCACGACGGATCCCCTTCCCCTGACGTCCTCCCGCCCGGCCGTTCTCGCCGGTGCGGGCTGCTTCCCGTGATCATCCGTGACTGCCGGTGGGCCCCGGGGAGGTACCCCGGAGCCCGGGCCGGCGGCTGTCGCGCTCCTGGTGGCTTTGGCGGCCCTGGTGGCTTTGGCGGCTCAGTGGAACTGCCCGACCTCGTAACCGCCGGCCGGCTGCCGGGTGATGACGTTGAGCCGGTTGGCCAGGTTCATGAGTGAGATCAGGATCGTCAGGGCGCCGAGCTGCTCCTCGTCGTAGTGCCCGGCGGCACGCGCCCACACCTCGTCGCGGACCCCGCCGGCCGCGTCCGCGACCCGGGTGCCCTCCTCCGCCAGTTCCAGCGCGGCACGCTCGGCCTCGGTGAAGACGGTGGCCTCCCGCCACGCCGCCACCAGGTTGAGCCGTACCGAGGTCTCGCCGGCGGCGGCGGCCTCCTTGCCGTGCATGTCGATGCAGGCGGCGCAGCCGTTGATCTGGCTCACGCGCAGCGCCACCAGCTCCTGCGTCGCGGCCGGCAGCGGGGACTCCTTGATCACCCTGCCCACCGTCATGAGGTGCTTCATGGCCTTGCCGGCGGTCGGGTCGGTGAAGAGGTTCAGTCGCGCGTCCATGGGGTGCTCCTCCGTCGTCGTCGCTGCCTTCACCGCCTGAGACGGGATGGCCCGCCGCCCTGTGACACGGAGGAATGTGACCTGCGTCTCCCCGGCCTGCGTTCCCCGGCCCCGCTTCTCCCGGCCCGCTTCTCCCCGGCCCGCTTCTCCCGGTCGCCGGCTCGCGCGAGCCGGCGACCGGGAGGGGCGGACTCGGGGCGGGCCCGGGCCGTGCGCCCGTGCGACTACCGGGCGGGGGCGACCAGGCGGGCGCCGGACCAGTCCTTGGCGGCGCTGATGGACTTCGCCTGGGAGAGGCCGGCGGTCTGCGCGGCCTCGGCGACCTCGCCGGGTTCGATGTACCCGTCCCGTCCGGTCTTGGGGACGAGGAGCCAGATCACGCCGCCGTCCTCCAGCATCCCGACGGCATCGACCAGTGCGTCGGTCAGGTCGCCGTCGTCCTCGCGGAACCAGAGCAGGACGGCGTCGGCGACGTCGTCGTAGTCCTCGTTCACGAGGTCCTGGCCGGTGATCTCCTCGATCGCCTCGCGGAGTTCCAGGTCGGTGTCGTCGTCGTAGCCGATCTCCTGGACGACCTGGCCGGGCTGGAAGCCCAGCCGGGCCGCGGGGTTGGTCCGCTCTTCTGTGCTCATCGTTGCCTCCGGTGCCACGGGCCGCGCCTGTCGCGCCCTCAGGTAGCCAATCAGACACGGAGCGTGTCCGGGCGCAGGTGGCGCGCCGGGCCGACGTGGCGGTCGGCGGGCGGTGTCAGGGTGTCCGGCCGGGCCGACGGCGACGGCGTCTACGGCAGGTCCTGTTCGGCCCAGATGGTCTTGCCGTTGCGGGTGTAGCGGCTGCCCCAGCGGCCGGTGAGCTGGGCGACCAGGTACAGGCCGCGGCCGCCCTCGTCGGTGAGGCGGGCCCGGCGCATCCGCGGCTGGGTGGCACTGGGGTCGGAGACCTCGCAGGTCAGCCGCTCCGCGCGGATCAGCCGCACCTGGACCGGGCCGCCGGCGTAGCGGATGGCGTTGGTGACCAGCTCGCTCAGCACGAGTTCCGTGGTGAAGGCCAGCTCCTCCAGCTTCCAGGCGCGCAGGTGGGCCGTCGCCTTCTCCCGCACCCCTGCGACGGCGGCCGGGTCGGCCTCCAGCGAGAAGGTGGCGGTGGCGTCGGGCGGCACCGCGCGGGTGCGGGCGAGCAGCAGGGTGACGTCGTCGGCGAGACGGTGCGCCGGGTGGCCGACGACGATCTCCCGGCCGAGCTCCCGCAGCGGCGCGGTGGCGGTGCCGGGGCGGGCCAGCCGGCCGCGCAACTCGGCGAGACCCTCGTCGAGGTCGCCCCCGTACCCCCGGATCAGCCCGTCGGTGTAGAGCGCCAGCACGCTGCCGGGAGCCAGCTCGACCTCCGTCACCTCGAAGGGCAGGCCGCCGACGCCCAGCGGCGGGCCCGGGCGCACCGGGACGTACTCGACGGTGCCGTCCGGGGCGGCGACGGCGGGTGGCGGGTGACCGGCGGAGGCCATCGCGCACCGCCGCGAGACCGGGTCGTAGACGGCGTAGACGCAGGTGGCGCCCAGCGGGCCGGTCCGGTGGCCGGCGGGCCGGTCGCCGTCGTCCCCCGGCTTCCCGGCCTCGACGAGCAACTGGCAGACCAGGTCGTCGAGGTGGACCAGCAGCTCGTCGGGCGCCAGATCGAGGTCGGCGAGGGTGCGGACGGCGGTGCGCAGCCGGCCCATGGTGGCGCTGGCCTCCAGTCCGCGGCCGACCACGTCCCCGGCGACCAGCGCGACGCGGGCCGAGGAGAGCGGGATCACGTCGAACCAGTCGCCGCCGACGCCGCTGGCGGTGTCGGTCGGCAGGTAGACGCTGGCGGTGGTCACGGCGGCGGTCTCGGTCTGCGCGGGCGGCAGCAGGCTGCGCTGGAGGCTGACCGCGGCGCGGTGCTCGCGGGTGTAGCGGCGGGCGTTGTCCAGGGCGAGGGCGGCGCGGGCGGCGATCTCGTGCAGCAGGTCCAGATCGGCCGGCTCGTAGGCGAGCCGGTGGGCGGCGCGGTGGACGGTCACCCGGCCGAGCAGGCTGCCCCGGGCGCGCAGCGGCGCGGTCATCCTGGTGGCGGTCGGGGCGGCGCCGGGTTGCTCGGCCGCCCCGCCGGCGGTGGTCGGTGAGCCCTCGGTGTCGAACGCCACCGCCCTCGTGTCCGCGGCCGCCGCCTCCGTGTCCGCGTCCGCCTCCGGACCCGCGTCGCCCAGCAGGTCCGCGTCCCCGGTGACGGCGGTGCGGCGGAGCAGCAGGCGTCCGTCCCGGCCGGGTGCCGGTTCCTCGCCGGTGAACACCGCCTCGGCGACCTCGACCACGGCCAGGTCGGCCAGCCCGGGCGCGAGGACGGCGGCGAGATCCTCGGCGGTACCGGTGACGGAGAGCGATCCGCCGACGGCCGCGGTCGCGCGGTGGAGCACGGCCAGGCGCTCGCCGGAGCGGTGGAGTTCCGTGACATCGGTGAACAGCGCCGTCACGCCGATCACCTGCCCGTCGGTGGCCTGCAACCGGAAGGCCGAGATCGCCATCGCCGCACCGCCGCGCGGAGACTCGATCGTCCGCACCAGCTCGCTCGACAGCACCAGCGGCCGGCCCGTCCGCAGCACCTCGCGCAGGTGCCGCTCGACCGCCTCCGCGTCCTCGGCCTGGAGGAAGTCCCCGAGGCGCCGACCGGTCAGGTCCGGGGGGAGACCGGTGTAGGGGAGCAGATGGGTGTTGGTCCTGACCAGCCGCAGCCGGTCGTCGAACACGGCGAGGCCCACCCGGTCCTGCAGGAACAGCTCGCGGGTGAACGCCTGGTCCTGCCGCCACTGGGCGGCCAGCCCGGCGGGAGCGGCGAGGACGAAGTACCGGGCGGCTCCGGGTGGCTCCCCGGGGCCGGAGTCCTCCAGCGGGAGCACCTGGAAGACGATTCCCAGCTCCTCGCCCCGGCCGGAGCGCACCAGCGCCGTGCCCGACCAGGTCTCCGAGGACCGCTCCGCCGCACGCCCCGCCCGGTGCTCGGCCAGCAGGGAGGCCCAGGCGGCGGGGTCGGCCAGCAGCTCACGGGCCGGTCGGCCGCAGACCTCGTGCGCGGGCCGGGCCAGCAGCCGCTCGGCCTCCCGGGTCCAGCGGACGATCCTGCCGTCCGCGTCCAGCAGGGCACCGGCCGCGCTGTCGACGAAGGGGGGCCGGCTGTCCATGGGGCGCACCTCGGATGTGTCGTGCCGTCTCGTGCCGCCACCCGGGTGACGGGCGGTCCCGTCCGTTCCGGACGCCGCCGTGTCCGCCGGGCGCCGAGGGAGAGGTGGGCCGCCGTGCTCATCCGGTCCGCTCCTCTCCTCCCGGCCGCGAGCAGGCCGATCCGTGCCTCTGCTGTGCGGCCCGGGCGTCTCCATCATCCCCCCGGGGGGCGTGGCCGCCAGTCACGGTCGGCTGCCGGTCCGGGCCGACGCGTGGGCCCCCGCGTGGGCCGCCGCCTGGGCCGGGCCGCCGCATGGGCCGGGCCGCCGCCCCGGGGGCGGCATCGGGGCGGGCCGGCGGAGCCCGGTCGGGGGCCGGCGCGCGAGGGCTTCTCGCGCCGGGGCTCTTATTGTACGCTCCGTCTAATAAGCGGGGCGGGCGGGAACCCCGCGCGGGGCACGCACCTGGAGGCAGCCATGGCTCACTTCGGCACGGCGACCGGAATCCACGGCCACACCTCGGCCGACGACGACGTCTCGAAGCGGCTGCTCGACTCGGCCGCCACCCTCTCCTACGACCCGGCGACCGAGATCGACTGGGATGCACCGCTCCCGGCGGACGGCTACGGGCTCAACCCGGAGTGGAGCACGCTCTACGGCACCCGGCTGTGGGACGAGATGACCGAGGAGCAGCGGGTCACCCTCACCCGGCACGAGGTCTGCTCGATCATGACCACCGGCATCTGGTTCGAGATGATCCTGCAGCAGATGGTGCTGCGCGACCAGTACCTGAAGAACCCGGCCAGCGCCGAGTTCCGCTTCGCCCTCACCGAGATCGCCGACGAGTGCCGGCACTCGATCATGTTCGCGCGCGCCTGCGAGAAGATGGGCGTCCCGCAGTACCGGCCGGCCGCGGCGATCGCCCAGGCCGGCCGCCTCTTCAAGGCCACCGCCAAGGGCGAACTCGCCTACGGGGGAATCCTGGTGGCCGAGGAGGTGCTCGACGTCATGCAGCGCGACTGGATGCGCGGCGAGAACGTCCTGGACATCGTGCGCGGTACGTCCCGGATCCATGTCGTCGAGGAATCGCGGCACATGAAGTTCGCCCGCCAGGAGATCCGCGAGCGGCTGCGCGGCGCGGGGCGCGCCCGCCGCCGGGCCGCCGGGACCGGCGTCGCGGTGGCCGCCTTCGTCATCGTCAGCAGCATGGTCCACCGGGGCGTGTACGCGGCCGCCGGTCTCGACACCGAGCGGGCGCTGGCGGAGGTGCGCGCCAACCAGCACCGCAAGGCGATGATGCGCACCAGCTCCGGCCACCTGATGGCCTTCCTCGCCGAGAACGGTCTGCTCAACCGCTCCGCGACGGCGGTCTACCGCCGCGTCGACATGATCTGACCCGCCCCGCCCCGACCCGGCGCCTGTGACTGAGCCGGCCCGCGCCGGCCCGGCGTGCCCGCCCGGCCCCGCCCCGACCCGGCGCGACCCGACCGCCCCCACGCAGCGAGGACCTCACCCGGCCATGGCCTACGCGATCACCCAGACCTGCTGCAACGACGCCTCGTGCGTGTCCGTCTGCCCGGTCAACTGCATCCACCCCACCCCGGACGAGCCGGAGTTCGGCCACACCGACATGCTCTACATCGACCCGGTCGCCTGTATCGACTGCGGCGCCTGCGCGGACGCCTGCCCGGTCGACGCCGTCTTCCCCGTCGACCGGCTCGCCGGCCCCGACACCGTGTTCGGGCAGCTCAACCGCGACTACTACCGGGAACACCCCACCGACCACGGCTGGGGAGCGCCGACCTTCCCCCGGAGCCTGCCGGACGACCTCGGGACGCTGCGCATCGCCATCGTCGGCACCGGCCCGTCGGCGAGCTACACCGCCCAGTCGCTGCTGCGCACCACCGGCGCGGAGATCACCATGATCGACCGGCTGCCGGTCGCCGGCGGTCTGCTGCGGCACGGCGTCGCCCCCGACCACCAGTCGACCAAGCGGATCGCCGAGAGCTTCGCGAGCGTGTTCCACCACCCCCGCCTGCGGGTCCACCTCAACGTCGAGATCGGCAGGGACCTCACCCACGCCGAACTGGCCGCCCACCACCACGCCGTCGTCTACGCGGTCGGTGCCGCCACCGATCGCCGGCTCGGCCTGCCCGGCGAGGACCTCCCCGGCAGCCTGCCCGCCACCACCTTCGTCGGCTGGTACAATGCCGACCCGACCGTTCCCGCCGAGGCCGTCGACCTCTCCGCCGAGCGGGTCGTCGTGGTCGGCAACGGCAACGTCGCCGTGGACGTCGCCCGGATCCTGCTGCTGGACCCGGACCGGCTCGCCGCGACCGACATCGCCGACCACGCCCTCGCGGCCCTGCGGAACAGCCGGGTGCGCGAAGTGGTGCTGCTCGCCCGCCGGGGGCCCGAACAGGCGGCCTGGACGCGGCCCGAGTTCCTCGCCCTCCGGCACCTGCCCGGCGTCGAACTCGTCGTCGCGGACCACCCCGAGGTCCGCGCCGCCGTCGCCGACGCGCCGCCCGGCTCCAAGGCCGCGCTGCTCGCCGGGTTGCCGTTGGAGAGCATCGACGGCGGCGACCCGCCGCGCCCCGGCCGGCGGATCGTCCTGCGCTTCTTCGCCGCGCCCACCGAACTGCTCGGCGCGGGCCGCGTCGAGGGCGTCCGGATCGGCGGGACGGCCCTCGCGGACGGCCCCGACGGGCCGCGGGCCGAACCCACCGGTGAGCAGGGCGTCATCCGCGCCGGCCTGGTGGTGCGGTCCATCGGCTACCGGGGCGTGCCGGTGCCCGGTCTGCCGTTCGATGCGGCGGCCGCGGCCGTTCCGCACCGGGGCGGCCGGGTGATCGATCCGGAGTCCGGCCGGCCGCTGGCCGGTACGTACGTGGTGGGCTGGGCCAAGCGCGGCCCGTCCGGCGGGATCGGTGCCAACCGGGCCTGCGCCCAGGAGACCCTGGGCGCCCTGCTGGACGACGCCGCCGCCGGTGCGCTGTCCGATCCGGCCGGTACCCGCCGGGAGTTGGCCCGGCTGGTTCGCAGCCGGCGGCCGGACGCGGTCGGGCTGAGGCAGCTGCGGGCCATCGACCGCGCCGAGCGCGCCCTCGGCGCGGCCGCCGGCCGCCCCCGGGTCAAACTCGCCACCCTTCCCGCCCTGCTGGCCGCCGGCCGCCGCTGACCGCCCCGCGCGCGGCCGGCCGGCGAGCGGAAGCCCGGCGGGCCGCGCACGGGACACCCCCCCGCCGCGGTCGCCGGGCCCGGCGTCGGCCGGCCGCTCGCCGTCAGACGGCCTGGAGCGTGTACAGGTCCGGCTGGTCGCCCTGGGTGATCTGGTTGCCGTTCTGGCCGAAGGTGCCGGAGGCCGCCACCCACTTGCGGGAGTGCTGCCCCTGGAGGGCGAACAGATCGGTGCCCGGCACCTTCGTCTTCACGAACTGCTGCTCGGTGGGGACGTGGTCGCTGAAGCAGCCGGTGGTGAGGATCCAGGCCCCGGAGCTCATGGAGTCGCGGTCGACGGCGAGGCACCAGCGCCGCCAGCTGTCCTGGAGGACCACCGTCTCGGTGCCGTCGGACTCGGGCCGGTGGCAGTAGATCCACTTCTGGTTGGACTCGCCGGTCCAGACGTACTGGATGACCGAGCCGTGGTTCCCGGGCGACAGGGCGACGGTCAGCGCCAGGTCGCCGGGGGTCGGGGCCTTGATGCGGTAGAGACCCCCGTCGCAGGTGAAGTCGCCCCAGGTGGTGGTGAGGGCGGCCGGGGCCGGGGCGGGAGCCGCCACGGCGGTCGGGACGGCGGTGAACAGGAGGGCGACGGCGGCAGCGGCGGTGCCGAACACGGCCGGCCGGCGGCGTAGCCCGTGGCGGAATCGGTGCGGGGCGGACATCAGGGAACTCCTTCTCACGGCTGGGGACAGAAGAGGCGGAGCCGGGCGGCCGCCCGCAGGGTGCCGGCCGGCTCGGGCGAGCCGCAGGAGACGGTGCCCTGCTCGGGTACGTCGAAGGTGGTGAAGGTCCCGGGGGAGCCGGGGGTGGTGTTGATCCAGTAGCCGGTGCCCGGGCCGGAGCGCGCGCAGAGGTACCGGACCCACTCGCCGGTCACCTTCCGGGTGCCGCGGTAGAGGCCGTAGTAGCCGGGGCTGTTGAAGTTCACGGTGTCGGTGACGGTCGTGGTCCGGGTGCTCGACTTGGTGGTGGCCACCGAGAAGCCGACCTTGGCGCTGACCTTGACGAAGAGTGCCTTGAAGTCGGCGGTCACCTCCACGCTGTCGTTGACCGTAGTTCTCACGGAGTCGATCTCGGACAGCGTCTTGGTGTACTGGCCGGTGGTCCCGGGGGCGATGGCGACCGCGAGGAAGTCGGTGACGGTCGGCTCGACCCGGGCCGTGACGATGTCCTCCCAGAGGTAGTCCCGGTCCGGATTGCAGACGGGGTTCGGGGGCGGGTCGGCCTGTGCGGGCGCGGCGCCGAGCCCGAGGCCGGCCACTGCGAACAGTGCGGTGAAGCCTGAGGCGAGGGCGGCGCGTCGGTTGCGCGAAGCCATGAGGGTGCTCCTCCGGTCGGATGGGATGCGGCGGGAGCCGTGTCTCGTCCATGCCACGACTCCCGGTACGGGCATCCTCGCGTCCGGGGCGGGGCGGCCGGTATCCCAACCTTCTGGGGGAGGATCCGGCCCGATCCGTCTCCGACGTTTCCATCAACAAGCGTGATGGGAAAGGCAGGTGACGGCGAGTCTGGTGCCATGATCGCGAAACGGTACGCGGGTCGCCTCAGCGCCCGAGGACCGCACCGCCGTTGACGCCGATGACCTGCCCGGTCACGTAGCCGGCCTCCGGGGAGGCCAGATAGGCGACGGCGGCCGCCACGTCCCCCGGGGTGCCGGCCCGGCCGACCAGGGTGGCGGAGATCTTGTCGGCGTGGAACTCCGGAGTCCAGTCGCTGCCGAAGATCTCGGTGGACTCGACGTAGCCGGGGGCGACGATGTTGACGGTGATGCCTTCCGGGCCGAACCGTCGGGCGAGGCCGAAGCCCCAGCCGTGCAGGGCGGCCTTCGCGGCGGCGTAGGAGCCGGCCGAGTGCGGGCCGGCGCCGCCGCGCTGGGCGGCGGCGGAGCTGATCAGGATCAACCGGCCGCCCGGGCGGCGCAGATGGTCGGCGAGGGCGGTGGTGAGCAGCACGGCGGTCAGCAGATTGGTGTCCAGGTCGCGCCGCCAGGCCTCGGCCAAGGCCTCCAGGGAGGCGTCCGCGGGCGGGGTGATCACCGCTCCGGCGTTGTTGACGAGCACGTCCACCGGGCCGAGTGCCGCGATGGTCGCGGCCGCCTCCGTGACCTCGGCGGCCACCGTGAGGTCGGCCGCGATCGGCACCACCTCGGTCCCGATCTCCGCCGCCGCCTCGGCCAGCACCTCGGCGCGCCGTCCGAGGATCGCCACCCGGTAGCCGCGTCCGGCGAGTTCGGCCGCGACGGCCCGGCCGATCCCCGTCCCGCCGCCCGACACCACCGCGGTCCGCCGCTGCTCCATCGTCTGCGCCCCCTGGTCCTGCGACTCCGACAGCTCCGGGCCGGATCCTACCCGTCGGTAACCTCCTGTCGCGGCCGGACGGTGCTCCCCACTCGGTCAGATGACGACGCGTCAGGCCGGTGCGCTCCCGCCGTCGGGGTGGAGGGGCTTGCCGTAGACCGTCGAGCTGGACCGGATCGTCATCCCCACCCGCTCGTACAGCGCGAGGGCGCCGGTCTCCGAGTGCGTCCACAGCGTGCACGCCCGCCGCCCGTGCCGGTGGAAGGTGCGGAAGGCCTCCAGGAGCAGCGCGCGGGCGATCCCCCGGTTGCGGTGGTCCCGCCGGACCGCGACCCGCTCGACATAGCCCTCGCCGGTCTCCGGGGCGTCCAGCGACAGCACCGCGCCGACCAACTGTCCGTCGGCGAACGCCAGGGGCGAGAGCGCCGGGGCGAAGGCGGCCCGCTCGACGGTGTGCCGCGCCCACTCCTCGTAGGGCTTGCGCCGCACCTGCCACTCGTCGAACGCGTCCTCGGTGAGCAGGTACGCCGCCCGCTCGTCGCCGGGCCGGAACGGACGGACGGTGATCCCCGCCGGCGGCGCGGGCACCACCGACTCGGCGGGCAGCGGGATCTCCAGCAGCCACTGGGTGACGAAAGCCCCGTACCCGCGGGTCCGCAGCAGCGCGACGGCCGCCCGGTCGCCGTCCAGGAGGGTCTGGGAGAGCCGCTCGCTGCCCAGCTGTCGCGCCCGGGCCTCGGCCCAGTCCAGCAGTGCGCCGCCCAACCCCACGCCCCGGTGGGCGGGGTGGACGTCGACCTTGCTCCGCCGCCCGCCGTGCACCCAGGCCCGGCCGACCAGCGCCCCCGCCGTGTCCTGCACCAGCAGCGTGTCGCGCGCGGGGTCCAGGTCGGGCAGGGTGAGGTCGGCGGCCACACCGTCGGCGGCGTTCTCGGCCCGGGCCCCGGCGTCGCCGAGCAGCTCGCGTTCGCAGGCGCTGACCAGCCGGTGGATCGCCGGTGCGTCGGCGGGCGTGGCGGCCCGGCTCCGGTAGTGGGTCGGGAGGGACGGCAGCGGAGGTCGGGGCATGATGCGACTCTGCGCCATCGACGGCCGATCTGTCGACCGCCCCAGGCGAGTTCGCGCCGAGACGCCGGGGATCGCGGCCGGCCGTCACCGTGCGGGCGGGGGCGGGGGCGGGGGCGGGGGCGGGGGCGGGGACGGAGGACGGGCCGGGGTCGAGGCCGACCCCGGCCGTGGACGGCCGTCCTCCGTGCGGTGCACCACCGCCTCCCCCGCGTGGGTGAGCCGGTCCCGTCCCCCGGAGGACGCGGCCGCGGTGGCGGTGCTGCGACCTTGGAAACAGAAGCAGTCGCGCGGCCCGTCGACCGGGCCTTCTGTCGGGGAGGACACATGAACGTCGGTGCGAGGAAAAGGAGTTCGCACGTCCGGACGGCGGCGGGAGTGCCGCGCTGGGCGCTGCTCGCCGCCTACGCCACCACCCTGACCGCGCTGCCCTCCGGTATCTGGCGGATCGCGGCCATGATCTTCGGCGTACCGCTGCTGGAGCACGACGCGGCCGTCCCGGCCTCGCCGGCGTTCTCCCTCGGGTGGTGGTACATCATCGCGCTGAGCGTGGTCAGCGAGGCGCTGGCGTTCCTCGCGGTCGGGCTGGTCGCCCAGTGGGGGCAGGTGTGGCCGAGGTGGATCCCGGGCCTGGCCGGCCGCCGGGTGCCGCCCCTCGCCGCCGTCGTCCCGGCCGGGCTCGGTGCGACGGTGCTGATGGTCTTCCCGTACGCGATGGTCATGTTCGCCTTCGGGCGCAAGCTCGACGGGGAGCCGGCCGAGATCATCACGCACGGCTGGCAGACGGTGTTGTTCTGGGTCTGCTACCTGCCGTTGGCCGCCTGGGGGCCGCTGCTCGCGGTGCTGACGGTGCACTACCACCGCCGTCGTCGCGGCGCGGCCGCCGACCCCCGGGCGGTGCGGGGCGCGGCCGCCGGCTGAGGAGAGCGGCCGGGGAGGGCGTCGGGGTGCGCCGGGCACCTACGGGCCGCGCTCAGCCGGGGGCCCGGCCGGCTCCGGCCGCGCACGGAAAGTTCGGTTCGGCCGACTTCCCCTGCGGTCGCGGTACCAGTGCCGCCGCCAGGGGCGGGATCGGTACGGCAGCCCGAACTGGAACGCGCACCCGGAGGTCATCGCGAACATCCCGACGGCGAGGACCACCACCGCTGCCGGCCGTCCTGTTCGTCTTCCGTACCGAGCGGCTCAGCAGAGCGCGGAGGAATCCGACAGAAGCGTCCACCTGGTGGACGGCGAGCTGTGACACTGGCTGCCATGCCCGATGCGGTCCGCAACCAGATGGCCGGTGGCACGGTCAACGGCATGCTCATCCAGGCCCACCAGGTGAACGTGACCACCGAGGAGCCGCGCTGGCCCCACCAGGTCGGCGTCGTCCCGGCCGTGGCGGACGCCTTCCAGTCGCGCGGCCTGGTCACGACGATCACCGGGAGCCGAGCCGTCGTCCTGTCCGGCATGGGTGGTATCGGCAAGACCCAGCTCGCCGCGCACCACGCCCACACCCAGCTACGCGCCGGGCAGGTCGACCTGCTGGTCTGGGCCACGGCCACCAGCCGTCACGCCGTCCGACAGGCGTACGCGCAGGCCGCGGTTCAGCTCGGCCTGTCGGACACCGGCGACGCCGATCGCTTCCTCGCCTGGCTCAACACGACGGAGCGCCGCTGGCTGGTCGTCCTCGACGACCTCCAGGATCCGGCCGACCTGCGCGGCCTCTGGCCCCCGATCACCGGCCGGGGCCGAACCGTCGCGACCACCCGCCGCCGCGACCCGGCCCTGCGCACGGCGGACCGGGGCGTGATCCACGTCGAACTCTTCTCGCCCCAGGAGTCCTCGGCCTACCTCGCCGCCCGGCTCGGCCTGCACGGCCTCACCGGGCCGGACGTCGAACTCGCCGGCCTCGCCGCGGACCTCGGCCACCTCCCGCTCGCCCTCGCCCAGGCCGCCGCCTACCTGGTCGACCTCGCGGACACCGGGCTCACCGTCGCCGCGTACCGGGCCCGGCTCCGCGAACGCCGCCCCCTCGCCGAGCTGGTGCCCGATCGGGGAGCGCTACCCGATGACCAACAGGCCACCCTGGCGGCGGTGCTGGCGCTCTCGCTGGAACGCGCGGACGCCGCGACGGCGGGGTTGGCGACGCCGGTGCTGCGGTTGGCGTCGGTGTTCGCCCCCGACGGCGTGCCCGTGAGCGTGCTGACCTCCGAGGGGGCGTGCGACCACCTGGACCGCACCAGCGGGAAGGCGACGGCGGCGACCGTGGCCGGTGTGCTGCGGACGGTCCACCGCCTCGGTCTCGGCGAGCGCGTGCCACCCGGTCCCGAGCAGAGCCCCGACGTGTTCCGGGTGCACGTGCTGACCCAGCGGGCCGCCTACGACTCCGTGGAGGGCGAGGAGGCCAGGTCCGAGCTGTTCTCCAGTGCTGTGGAGGCGCTGCTCGACTCCTGGCCGACCGCCGGGATCCACCAGGCGGCCACCCTGTCGTTCGTGGTCAACGCCGCCGCCCTGCGCTCCCACGGACACGAGGCCCTCTGGCAGGAAGACGGCCGACTCGTGCTGCTGGCGGAAGCCTTCGGCCTCGGCTACGTCGCGCAGCCCGGGGCCGCCGCCGCCCGATTCGAGAGCCTCGGGGTGGAGGCCGCCGCCCGGTGCGGTCCCGATCACGCGTTCACCCTCGACGTGCGCCAGCAGCACGCCCTCTTCAGGAGTGCGGCGGGGGACGTCGACGTCGCCGTTCGGGTGCTGGAGGAGCTGCTGGCCGATCGGGTCCGCCTGCTCGGCCCGGACCACGTCGACACCATGACCACCCGCTGGCGGCTCGCCCAGCTCCGCGCGGACCGGGCCGAGGAGTTCGAGATCGCGCACGACCTGTTGGCGGAGCAGGTCCGGGTGTACGGCGTCGATCATCCGAACGTCGCCGACACCCGTCTGGAGATCGCGATGCGGAAGGGGTTGACCGGGGATCCCGCCGGCGCACTGGCAGCGTTCGCGGAACTCACGTCCGGTGGCCCGGAGGACGACGCCCGGGTCCTGCTCCGCGCCTTCACGGCGTGCATGGCGGCCGGGTCGGAGTACCCGGAGGTCATCCACGACACCCTCGTCGCGCTGGTGGACGACGTGGCGCGAGCGGTGGGGCCGGGCAGCAGATACGAGTTCCTGGTCCGCGGCCTCCTCGCGGACAACCTGCGCAGGGTCGGTCGGCCGGAGGACGCCCAGGAGGTCGGCGGGCGGCTCCTGTCCGACCTCGACCGTACGCTCGGGCCGGACGACCGGGTCACCCGTCTTCTGCACGGTCTCCTCGGCCCCTTCCGGGGTGAAGCCGTGCCGCGATCCGACTGATCCGGCCCGTCGGTCCGGCGACACCGCCCCCGGCGGGTGTGCGGACCCGTCGGGGGCGGAACTCGGGGAGCGGCCGGGCGGGCCCGGCAGCCGGTGACGGCAGGGCCCTACGCGGCCACCGGCCGGGCCGGGTCGCCGTACGCCTCGCGGACCCGCGCCTGGGCCGCCGGCCCGGCGGCGAGGTGGTCGAGGCCGAGCAGCGCGGCGCCCAGCACCGGCGGTGCCACGACGACCCGCGGCTCGGCCAGCGGCGCCGCCGCGGCCAGGCGCGTCGTCAGGTTGTCGAGCAGCAGCGGCTGCCGGGAGGCGAGCACCCCGCCGCCCAGGACCAGCGGGGTGGGCTCGTCCATCAGGTCCAGCCGTCGCAGTGCGACGACGGCGAGCCGGGTGATCTCGTCGGCCTGCCGGTCTATCAGCTCCAGGGCGACCGGGTCGCCGGTCCCCGCCACCGCGAACAGCACCCGGACGATCTCGTGCAGCCGGCCGAAGGGCAGGTGGCCGAGGTGGATCGCCTCGGCGACGGCGCCGGTGTTCGGCAGGCCGAAGTGCTCGGCGATGGCGCGGGCGAGGCCGGTCGGGCCGCCGCGGCCGTCCTCGGCCCGCACGGCGTGCCACATGCTGCTGACGGCCAGGCCGCTGCCGCCGCCCCAGTCGCCGGTCAGTTCGCCGAGGGCGGGGAACCGGGCGGTGCGGCCGTCGGGCAGCAGGCCGACGCAGTTGATGCCGGCGCCGCAGACGACGGCGACGCCGCGCGGGCCGTCGGTGCCCGCCCGCAGCAGGCCGAAGGTGTCGTTGACGACGGTGCTCGTGACGCCCCAGGGGTGGGACTCCAGGGCGGTGCGCAGCGCGGCCTCCTCCACCGGGAGGTCGGCGTTGGCGAGGCAGGCGCTGACGTGGGTGGTCAGGACACCGCTGCGGAACGACAGCCCGGCAGCGGTGGCCGCCTCCTCGACCAGCGGCGCGAGGCCGGCGACGGCCGCCGCGCCGCCGATCTTCTGCGGTGCGAAGCCGCCGCCCCGGGCGGAGCCCCGCACGGTGCCGTCGGCGCCGATCAGGGCGACGTCGGTCTTGGAGTTGCCCGCGTCGATGGCGAGAACGCCGGGCAGGAGTGGGTCGGGCTGGTGGGTCATGAGGTCCCCGCGGCTCGTACGTGGCCCGGCCGTTGTCCCCGGCCGGGGGTGGTCGGTCTCCTCGCGGCCCGGCCCGCCGGCGCCGCCGTCGGGGGAGCCGACGGGCGGCCGCGCGGGCCGGACGGAAGGGGCTCGTCAGGCCCAGGCGAGGTGCTCGCGGTTGTGCGCGAGCAGCCGGTCCGTCAGCTGGTCGGCGAGTTCGATCTGGCCGACCAGCGGGTGGGCGAGCAGGGCGTCGAAGACCCGGTCGCGGCCGCCGCGCAGGGCGGCGTCGAGGGCGAGCTGCTCGTACGAGGTCACGGCGGCGATCAGGCCGGCGTACAGCGGCTCGACGGGGCGCTGCGGCAGTGGGCGCACGCCGGCCGCGTCCACCTCGGCCGGCACCTCGATCACGGCGTCGTCGGGCAGGAACGGCAGCACGCCGTTGTTGCGGGCGTTCACCACCTGCACGGACGTCCCGCCGCCGGTGCCCAGCAGGGCGGCGATCAGCTGGACGGCCGCCTCGGAGTAGAACGCGCCGCCGCGCTTGCCGAGCAGCTCCGGCTTGGTGTCCAGGGCCGGGTCGGCGTACATCTCCAGCAGCTGCCGCTCGATCTCGGCGACCTCGGCGGCACGGGAGCCCTTGGCCTTCAGCTCCTCGACGACGGCGTCGTGCTGGTAGAAGTACCGCAGGTAGTAGGAGGGCACCACGCCGAGACGCTCGACGACCCGCTGCGGCAGCCGGAGGTCCTCGGAGATCTCCTTGCCGAAGCCGGCGAGAAGCTCCGGCAGCACCTCGCGCCCGGTGGCCGCGCCCGGGGCGTCGAGCAGGGTGACGCCGCGTTCCCAGGTGAGGTGGTTCAGGCCGACGTGGTCGAGGCGGATCAGCTCGGGGTCGACGCCGAGGCGTCCGGCGAACCGCCGCTGGAAGCCGATCGCGACGTTGCACAGGCCGACGGCCTTGTGCCCGGCGTTCTGCAGCGCCCGGGTCACGATGCCGACCGGGTTGGTGAAGTCGACGATCCACGCGTCGGGGTTGGCCCGGCGGACCTTCTCGGCGATGTCCAGCACCACCGGTACGGTGCGCAGGGCCTTGGCCAGACCGCCCGCCCCGGTGGTCTCCTGGCCGACGCAGCCGCACTCCAGGGGCCAGGTCTCGTCCCGGTCGCGGGCCGCCTGCCCGCCGACCCGCAGCTGCAGCAGCACCGCGTCGGCGTCGGCGACGCCCGCCGTGACGTCGGTCGTCGTGGTGACGACGGCGCCGTGTCCCTGCTTGGCGAAGATCCGTCGGGCCAGCCCGCCGATCAGCTCCAGCCGGTCGGTGGCCGGGTCGATCAGGACGAGCTCGGCGATCGGCAGGGTGTCGCGCAGCCGGGCGAAACCGTCGATGAGTTCGGGAGTGTACGTCGAACCGCCACCCACGATGGCCAACTTCAGTGCGGACATCAGCCCTTGACCCCTGTCAGTGTCACGCCTTCGATGAAGGCCTTCTGTGCGAAGAAGAAGAGGATGATCACCGGCGCCATCACCAGCAGGGTGGCGGCCATGGTGAGGTTCCAGTTGGTGTGGTGGGCGCCCTTGAAGGACTCCAGACCGTAGGAGAGCGTCCAGGCGCCGGGATTGTTGCTGGCGTAGATCTGCGGGCCGAAGTAGTCGTTCCAGGCGTAGAAGAACTGGAACAGGGCGACGGCGGCGATGGCCGGCTTGGCCATCGGCAGCACCACCTTGAGGAGGGTGCGCAGGTCGCCGCAGCCGTCGATCCGGGCCGCCTCGATGTACTCCTTGGGGATGGTTAGCAGGAACTGGCGCAGCAGGAAGATCGAGAAGGCGTCGCCGAAGGCCATCGGGATGATCAGCGGCCAGAGCGAGCCGGAGAGGCCCATCTGCTTCGACCAGAACAGGTACATCGGGATGACGGTGACCTGCGGCGGCAGCATCATCATCGCGATGACCGCCATCAGCGCGAGGTTGCGGCCGCGGAAGCGGAACTTGGCGAGTGCGTACGCCACCGGCAGGCTGGAGACGACG
This sequence comes from Kitasatospora sp. NPDC050463, assembly GCF_040655255.1. Classification (NCBI taxonomy): domain Bacteria; kingdom Bacillati; phylum Actinomycetota; class Actinomycetes; order Kitasatosporales; family Streptomycetaceae; genus Kitasatospora; species Kitasatospora sp. NPDC050463. Next base: position 19,449 of record NZ_JBFAJO010000031.1, on the reverse strand, counting down.
GTCAGCACGGTGCCGAGGCCGGCGTACAGCAGGGTGTTGCGCCACCAGGTGAGGAACCCGGGGGTGTTCCAGACCTTGGCGTAGTTGCCCCACTCCCAGGAGGTGGGCCAGTAGTCGGTGGTGAGCGCCTGGTTGTCCGTCATCACCGAGGTGAGGAAGGTGAAGACGAACGGCAGCAGGAAGAACAGCGTGGCGGCGATGGCCAGCGAGTGGACGGCCACCCAGTTGAGCGCGGCGCGGCGGCGGGCGGCCCGGGCGGCGGCGGTGCCGGGCCGGCCGGCGCCGGCGGTGCCGGACGCGCCCGCGGGGGCCTTGGTGAGCGTGGTGCTGAGAGTCATGATCGTGTCCTCACTGGTCCGCTAGTCGTCGCTCGCCATGAAGCCGGACTTGCGGCGCAGCAGGAGCGAGGTGACGGCCATCGAGATGGCGAACAGCACCAGGGCCACGACGCACGCCGCGCCGTAGTTGAAGTGCTGGAAGCCGAGGTTGTAGACCATCTGCGGCAGGGTCCAGGTGGAGCCCTGCGGGTAGCCGGGCTCGAACTGCTGCCCGGAGTTGCCGGCGATGCCGCCGGCGACCTTCCCGGCGACGATCGCCTGGGTGTAGTACTGCATGGTCTGGATGACCCCGGTGACCACCGCGAACATGATGATCGGCGAGATGTTCGGCAGGGTGACGTAGCGGAAGCGCTGGAGCGGGCCGGCGCCGTCCAGCTCGGCCGCCTCGTACTGCTCCTTCGGGACGTCCAGCAGGGACGCCATGAAGATGACCATCAGGTCGCCGATGCCCCACATGGCGAGCATGGTGAGCGCGGGCTTCGACCAGGTCGGGTCGGCGAACCAGCCGGGCTGGGGCAGGCCGAGCTCGCCGAGGAAGTGGTTGACCGGTCCGGTGCCGGGGTTGAGCAGGAAGGCGAAGGACACGGTGGCGGCCACCGGCGGTGCCAGGTAGGGCAGGTAGAACGCGGTGCGGAAGAAGCCGGCGCCGGTCTTGACCTTGGTGATGAGCATCCCGATGCCGAGGCCGAACGCGACCCGCAGCGACACCATGATGACGACGAGCCAGAGCGTGTTGCGCAGGCCCTGCCAGAAGGACGGGTAGTCGTTGAAGACGTAGTCCCAGTTCTTCAGGCCGTTGAAGGTGGGGACGCTGAAGCCGTTGTACTTCATGAAGCTGAAGTAGACGGTGGAGATCAGCGGGTACAGGAAGAAGACGCTGAAGCCGATCAGCCAGGGGGAGAGGAAGGCGAGGGTGCGGGCCGCCTCCCGGCGGCGCTTCCGGCGCAGCAGGTGCTGCGTGGAGGGCGCCGCCGGGTCGGTCGATCCGGTGCCCCTGCGGGTGCCGAACGCGAGTGACATGGGAGCTCCGTGGGGCCGCTGGCTACTTGGCCTGGGCGATGGCGGCGTCGATCTCCTTGGCGGTGGCCGTGAGGCCCGCCGCGAGATCCTTCTGCTCGCCGGACTCGTACGCGTAGCCGAGGTTCTGCAGCGACACGATGTAGGCACCGCCGTTGACGCTCGGCGGAGTGGTGCCGGAGTGCTGGTTCTTGGCGATGTCCAGGAAGGTCTTGAAGTTGTCGTCGCTGATCAGCTTCGGCGAGTTGAGCGCGTCGAAGGTGCTCGGCAGGTTGTGGATCGCGTTGGCGAAGCTGACCACCGCGTCGGTGTCGGTGGTCAGGTACTTCACCAGCTCCCAGGCGGCGGCCTGCTTCTTGCTGCTGCTGGCGATGCCGACGATGGTGCCGGTCTGGTAGCCGCGGCCGTAGGTGGCGAGCTGGTCGTCCGGCACCGGGAACGGCGCGGTGGCCCACTCGAAGTCGGGCTTGTTCTCGGCGAGCGAGGCGGTGCGCCACTCACCGTCGATGGCCATCGCGACCTGGCCGGTGTGGAACGGGTTCTTGGCGCTGAACTCCTCGCCGAAGGTGGAGCGGTACTTGTCCAGCTTGTCGTAGCCGCCGAGGCTGTCGACCAGGCCCTTCTGCCAGTTCAGCATCGCGGCGACCTTGGGGTCGGAGGCGAGGTTCGACTTGCCGGAGCCGTCGAAGTAGCTCGGGCCCCACTGGCCGAGGAAGTGCTCGGTGCTCGACTCGTAGCCGTGGTAGAGCGGCATGAAGCCGAGCTGCTTGAAGCCGTTGCCGTCGGGGACGGTCAGCGCGGTGGCGGCGGCGGCGAACTCGCTGAAGGTCTTCGGCGCGGAGGTGATGCCGGCCTTGGCGAAGGCGGCCTTGTTGTAGTACAGGCCGAACGCGTCGCCGAGCAGCGGCAGAGAGCACTGGTCACCCTCGAACTGCGTGTAGTTGAGCATCGCGGCCGGGAAGGTCTTCGCGGCGTCGATCCCGTCCTTCGCCAGGAAGGGCTTGAGGTCGGCGAAGGCCTTGGTCGAGCAGAACATGCCGACGTTGTTGGTGGTGAAGGAGGAGACCACGTCCGGTGCGTCGGCTCCGCCGGCCCGCAGCGACTGGTTGACCTTGTCGTCGGCGATGTTGCCGACGGCCTTGACGTGGATGTTCGGGTGGGCCTTCTCGAAGGCGGCGATGTTGGCGTCGATCGCCTTCACCTCGGAGTCCTGGCTCCAACCGTGCCAGAAGGTGATGGTGACGTCCTTGCCGCTGGCCGAGTCGTCGTTGCCGCCGGCGTCGTTGGTGCCGGTGCAGGCCGTGGCGAGCAGGGCCAGCACGGCGCTGCCGGTCACGGCGGCGATCGTCCGGCGGCTTCTGCGGGAGCTGGTGGAGTGCACTTCGAGATCCTCCTGGGGGTGCGCGGGCAGGCGTCATTGCCTCTGGTCCCGCGTTGGGGGCTGGGGAGAGGTGTGCAGGGGCTTCGGTGCGGGCGGGAGCGTCTGTGGGTGGTGCGGCGGGCGGGGCTTCAGTGCGTGGAGAAGACCGCCTCGCGAGCGGCTGCCAGGGCGCGTTGCAGCGCGCCGATCAGGACGGGTGAGCCGGGCAGGGCACTGCTGCGGACCTCCGGCCGGGCGATCGAGATCCGGGCCAGTTCCTCCTCGACGAGTGCGCGCAGCCGTTCGCCGCCCGCGCTCGGCACACCGCCGGAGACCACCACGAGCTGGGGGTCCACGACGGCGACGATCACGGCCAGCCCGACGGCGAGCCGGCCGGCCAGGGCGGCGAGGAACTCGTCACCGGCGCCCGGGGTCGCCAGGGCCTTCGCGAGCGACTCCTCCGCGGTGGGCGCGCCGAGCCCGTACTCCCGGGCCAGGGCCCGGACGGCGGGGGCGCCGGCCAGCTCCTGGAACCCGCCGGAGTTGCGGCGGCGCACGTCCCGCACGACCGGCGAGCCGGGGACGGGCATGTAGCCGACCTCCCCGGCGCCCCCGGTGAAGCCGCGGTGCAGCCGGCCGGCGATCACGATCGCGGCGCCGATGCCCTCGCCGGCCCAGAGCAGGACGAAGTCCTCGAACCCGAGTGCGGCGCCGGAGGCCTGCTCGGCGACGGCGGCGAGGTTCACGTCGTTCTCGATCGACACCGGTGCGCCGATCGCCTCGGAGAGCTCCCGCACCAGCCGCGGCGAGTGCCAGCCCGGCAGGTGGGAGGCGTAGCGGAGCTTGCCGGTGACGGGGTCGGGCGCGCCACCGACGCCGATCGCCACCGTGCGCAGGCTGCCCTCGGGGAGCCCGGCGGCCCGGACGGCCTCGGCGACGGCCGCGGCGACCCGGGTGACGGTCTCGGCGGCGGGCCAGCCCTTGGTCGGCACCACGTGCTCGGCCAGCGTGACGCCGGTGATGTCGGCGACCGCGATCCGGGCGTGACTGTTGGTGACGTCCAGGCCGGCGACGTAGCCGGCGGCCGGATTCACCTGGTACAGCTGCGCGTTGGGGCCCGGCCCGCCGGCGGTTGTGCCGACCGGCAGGACGAGCCCGGCCGCCTCCAGCCGGGCCAGCAGCTGGGAGGCGGTGGGCTTGGAGAGACCGGTCAGGGTGCCGATCTGGGTACGGGAGAGCGGGCCGTTCTCCAGCAGCAGTTCGAGGGCCGCGCGGTCGTTGATGGCGCGCAGCAGGCTCGGGGTGCCTGCGAGGGGGGCCTTGGCGGGCATTCTGGTCACGGCTCGGATCCTCCTCTCCCCGGTACGTCGTGGCGCTCACCGGGTGGCCCGGATGAACTGTTAGGAAACTTTCCAGTCGCTTGAGACAGGACCGTACGGTCCTCCTCAGGAGGGTGTCAATGGCCCTTCCGGCGGTGGATGCCGAAGCGTTACCGGGCAGTGCGAAGCCCCGCCCCCGGAGGTGTCCGGGAGGCGGGGCTTCGGGGCCTCATCGCCGGCATCGGCGCGGAGGCCTGCGGGCTCGTGGTCTCATCAGCCGAACACGGGGGGCAACGGTGCCCGGGGTTCGAGGAGAGCGGAGCCTACGGGCGGCGCGCCGTGCGGCCGGGCCGTCAGGGCGCCTTGGAGATGTCGTCGGGCGACTTGACCGGAGCCGGTATCGGCGCCGTCGCGAGGTAGCGCGGCGAGGCCGGGTCGGCCAGCGCGGACGGCGGGGCCGGGTCGGTGGGCGCCGTCGCCGGGGCGGTCGTCAGTACCACCCCGGACGCTGCCGTCCCGGTGGCCGGGACGGCACCGGCGGCGGGCGGGGCCTCCTCCTTGACCTTGATGCCGGCCTGGTCGAAGGCGGTCTTCAGCCGGTGCCGCAGCGCCCGGGCGACCGACAGCGCCTTGCCCGGGGCGGTACGGGCCTCGACCCGCAGGACCACCGAGTCCACCGCGACCGACTCCACGCCCAGGATCGAGACCGGAGCCCAGACCAGCTCGTCGAACGGCGCCTCCTTGGCCAGCTCCTCGGACGTCTCCCGGATCAGCGCCTCGACCCGGGCCAGGTCCTCCTTGTACCCGACCTGGACGTCCACCGAGGCGGTCGACCAGCCCTGGCTCATGTTGGCGATCCGCTTCACCTCGCCGTTGCGGATGTACCAGATCTCGCCGCCCGCGCCACGCAGCTTGGTCACCCGCAGGCCGACCTCCAGCACCGTGCCGGTGGCCACCCCGGTGTCGATCTCGTCGCCGACGCCGTACTGGTCCTCCATGATCATGAAGACTCCGGAGAGGAAGTCCGTGACCAGGTTGCGGGCGCCGAAACCGATCGCCACGCCGGCCACACCGGCGCTCGCCAGCAGCGGCGCCAGGTTCACCCCGAGCGCCGAGAGGACCATCAGCGCGGCCGTCCCGAGGATGCTGAACGACGCGACGCTGCGCAGCACCGAGCCGATCGCCTCGGAGCGCTGCTGGCGCCGCTCGGGGTTGACCACCCCGGTGTTGGCCAGCAGCCCGCCGAGCCGGCCGGGCTCCTCGTCGGCCTCGTTCGGCTTGATCATCCGCGCTATCAACTGGGTGATCAGTTTGCGCACCACGGCCCGCAGTACCAGCGCCAGCACGATGATGAAGACGATCCGCACCCCGCCGGCCAGCCAGTCCTGCCAGTGCGAGTCGAACCAGCCGGCCGCCTGCCTCGTGGTGTCGCCGACCTCCTGCGCGCTGGTCGGGATCCTGAGGTCGAACTGCGGCAGCGGTGGGGCCGTGGGGCTCGGGGACGGGCTCGGCGGCGTGGACGTGAGCGTCGTGGACGCGTCGGCGAGGAGGCCGGCGGCACCGGACCTGAACACGTGCGGGGACCTTCCTGCAGGGGTCGTGGCACAGCCCGCCGACGCGGAAGCACACCCGTGGCCTGCGGACCGTCCGCCTTAGCCTATCCGCCGCCGGACCGCGCCCCGGACACGCCGAGCGGGCGCCGAGCGGCCCCGGAGGAGCCGCCCCGGGGCGCGTGGCGGGCGCCCGGACGCCCCGTCAACGCCCCGGCACGCCCCCGATCGGCCTGCGGGCCGGTCCCCGCACGGCCCCTGATCGGGCCTCCGGCGGGCCGGGCACCGCCCGGACGGTACCCTCCGCCGCACTGCTCCGACCGGGTGGGCGGGTGCCCCGGGAGGGCGCCCGGGTGCAACCCGTCCTTCGCCCGGGCATATCGGGTATGACAGAACCCACACCCGGAGTTCACATCAGCTCCGTTACACAGGAGTGGTGGCGCCGTACAAAGGCGTAAGGCGACACTGGGGGAGATCACGCACCCGTTGCGTGGTCGAACCGCTCGTCCCGGCGCGAGCCACGCGCCGCAGGCGTCCAAGGAGGCATCCGTGCCGCATGTCCTGGTCCTCAACGCGTCCTACGAGCCGCTCGGCGTCGTATCGATGCGCCGCGCACTCATCCTGGTCCTCAACCACAAGGCGATCAGCCTGGAGGACTCGGGAGTCACTCTGCACAGCGCCACCAGCGCCCTTCCGGCGCCGTCCGTCGTCCGTCTGACCCGCTTCGTCCGGGTCCCGTTCTGCGGGCCCGTCCCGCTCACCCGCCGGGCACTGTTCGCCCGCGACCACGGCCGCTGCGTCTACTGCGGGGCCGCCGCCACCAGCGTCGACCACGTCATCCCGCGCAGCCGGGGCGGCCAGCACCGGTGGGACAACGTGGTGGCAGCCTGCCGCCGCTGCAACCACACCAAGGCCGACCGTCACCTCACCGAACTCGGCTGGCGGATGAAGCGACCACCGGCCCCGCCCAGCGGCCTGGCCTGGCGCATCATCGGCACCGGGATCAAGGACCCGCGCTGGCGCCCCTACCTGGAGCCCTACGGCGGCGGCGACCAGCTGCACGCCGCGCAGTGGGCCGAGTACGAACACCACGACCATACCGAGGCCGCGCACCCGCTGCCGCTCGGCCGGGCGCACTCCGGCCACTCCGCCCCCGCCCGCCGCGGTGAGCAGCCCGAACCGCTCTCCGCCTGACCCCGTTCCACAAGGGCTTGCCCTCATATCTTCGGTACGCCTCATGGGCCGCCGCGCACCCCGTATCGGGGAGCACGGCGGCCCGCCGCATTTTCGCCCGCTCGCCTCCGGGCCGCTTTGATCCGGTGCCGACGGTCGGCGCTCCGTCGCTCCTTCGTCGCTCCGTCCCTTCTCCCTTTCGGCACCGGCGCGGCCCTTCGGCTCGGGGCGGGTCGGGCGCGGGGCGGAACTCAGTACGGGTGGCCTGCTCGGGGCGGGTTGGGCTCGGGACTCAGTACGGGGTCGCGCGCCGGCGTTCCGGTTGTTCGCTCGCCCTCCGTGCCGCCGGTGGGCAGGAGGGCTTTGCGCTTCGGGGCTGCTCCGGTTCCCCGGGCCCCTACGGCTTCTGCGACGGGGTGCCCGAGGGTGTCCCCGACGGGGTGGCGGCGGGCTGGGTGGCCGGTGCCGTGGGTGTGGCCGGGGTCGCCGGGGTGCCCGGGGGCGGGGCCGGCTGCCCGGTCACCGGGGCGGCCGGGTCGGTGACGGCGTACAGCTCGACGCCCCAGAGCGAGTAGCCGTACTTGGTGGCCCGGGCGACGCCCTGGACCCGCAGGAACTTCGCGTCCGGTGCGTCGAACCGCACCGTCTCGGTGCCGCCCTTACCGTCGTCCACCGTGGCCACCGTCGTCCAGGCGACGCCGTCCGCCGAGGTCTGGATCTTGTACGAGGAGGCGTAGGCGGCCTGCCAGTGCAGCACCGCCGAGCCCAGGTGGGTGGCCTTCGGCAGCTCCAGCCGCACCCAGGCGTCGTCCTTGGCGGGGGAGGACCAGCGGCTCTTCGGGTCGCCGTCGGCCACCGCCGAGGCGGGGAAGGACGGCGTCTCGTCGGCCGAGGAGGCGGCCTGCGCGGTGCCGGCGAGGTCCGGTCCACCGGTCGGCGGCACCACGTGCACCTGGAGCACCTGGCGCACGGTGGTCGTGCCGGTCACGAACAGCACCGGCACCTGGTAGGTGCCGGACGGCGTCCCCGGCGCGGCGCTGACCAGCAGCGGTACGCCCACCCGGCCGCCGCGGGGCACGCTCACCCCGGAGGCCGGCGCCACGGTCAGGCCCTTGGCCACGGCCGGTACCTCGGTGCGCAGCTCGCCGACCGTGCCCTCCGGCCGGCCGGCCTCGATCATGGCGCGGGCCTGCACCGGCGCGGCCGCGCCGGTCACCACGTCCAGCGCGGCGTCGGCCAGGCTCAGCCGGGCGGCCGGGGCGTCCGCGTACCAGGGGATCACCTGGTTGACGACCGGCGGCTCCCCGCCGGGCTTCCAGGCCAGCCGGAACGCGTCCGCGCTCTGGCCGCCGGCCGGCAGCTCGTTGTAGCCGGGCTGGATGGTGCCGATCTCCGCCCAGGTGCCGTCCGCGTGCCGCACCGCGACGGTGGCGGAGGCCCGGACGGTCGGGTCGGTGAGGACGGTCAGCCGGTCGAGCGGCCGGGCCGCGCCGAGTTCGACGGTGAGCGGCTCGTCGGTGGCGGTCGGCGCGGTGGCCGCCCGGTAGGCGGTGTCCGGGTTTCCGTCCAGCACGGCGCCCGCCGAGGCGCCGGGCAGCGCGGCCGGGCCGCCGGTGACGCTGGCCGGGGCCTCGTCCGGCGCGGTCACGGTGAACTCGCGGACTGCCACGGCGGTCTTCTGGGCGGCGGTGGCGCGCAGCCGCACCGCCCGGACGACCGCCCCGGCTGGCAGCTGGGCGGTGACGCTCTTCTGGTTCTTCACCTGGGCGAGCTGCTTCCAGCCGCCCTCGCCGGTGGAGTACTCCAGGACGCCGTCGCGGATGTAGTCGTCCAGCGCGCTCGACCCGTCCGGGCCGTTGCCCCAGGAGCCCATCAGGACGGTGACGCTGCCGACCGGGCGGCCGCCGCCGAGGTCCAGGCCGACCGAGTCACCGGGCTGCGGCGGCGCCGAGCTCCAGTAGAAGGTGTCGGCCACGCCGTCGGTCATCAGGGCCGGCAGGTGGTCGTGCGCGGTACCCAGGGTGGTGGTCGGGGCGGCCCCGCCGCCGACCACGCCGGCCCAGTTGTCGGCGGCCCGGACGGCGCGCTCCAGGAACGGGCCGAGCACGCCCGTGCCCACCGTCGCCGGGCTCTGGCCGAGCTGTTCGCGCAGCTTGTTGAGCTCGACCCGGGCCCGCCAGGCCGCCGCGCCGTCGCCGCCGCGCTGGGCCAGCAGCATGTCCAGCGCGGCCTGGCCGGCCAGGCCGTAGTCGCGCAGCGGGGCCAGCCAGGGGCCGGCCTCGGCGGCCAGCGACGCGGTGGCCGGGGTGGCGGTCAGGGTCTGCTGGGCCCCCGCCATCGCGGCGAAGGACTCCCGCAGCGGGGCGGCCGCCTCTATCAGCCGGGCGAGGTCGGGCGCCGCCCCGGCGTTCGGCTCGGCGGTCGCCCAGAACCGCTCCAGCAGCGGGGCGAGATAGCCGGACTCCTGTGCGGACAGCGGCGAGGAGGAGCTGTTGCCGGCCAGCGCGGTGACCGACGCCAGGACCGCCCCGGCCGGGGCGGCGGTGGCGCCGGCAGGGCCCGCCAGCGAGCGCAGCGCGGCCTGCCAGGAGTCCTCCGGCTTGTACCCCGCGGGGTTCCAGGCGAAGTCCCCGGCGGTGGCGAGCGCGATCCGCGAGGCCACCGGCTGCTGCATCGCACCGGTGAGCATGACGGCCGACCGGGTGGCGACGTCCGCGTCGCGCCCGCTGTAGGCGCCGAGGAAGAGCCGGTCGGGGTTGGCGTCGTTCACCGGGTAGTTGTCCATGGTGACCAGCGGGTGCCCGTACAGGGCGGCGGTCTCGGCGGCCTGAGCGCCCGTGATCTTCTCCGGGATCACCCCGACGCCGCTCCAGGCCACCTGCACGCCCGCCGGCAGCGCCGCCGCCAGCGCCTTGCGGTACGGGGTGGAGCCCTGCTGGTGGTACTCGGTCGGCACCACGGAGAGGGGGGCCAGCCCGGGGGTCTTCGCAATCAGCCGGTCCTGCACCTTGGCCACCAGCTCGGCCTGCGCCTTGGCGGCGGCGGCCGGCCCGGTGCCGTACCTGGACCGGTCCTCGCCGCAGTGCCACTCGTCGTAGGAGACGTCCAGGAACTGCAGCTGGAACGCGGTGAAGCCGAGTGCCCGCAGCCCGTCCAGCTTGGCGACCAGCGCGTCCGCGTCCTTGGCCGAGCTGTAGCAGAACGACTGTCCTGGGTCGATCGCGTAGCCCGGCGTCACGTGGTTCGCCCCGGCCCGGGCGGCCAGCGCCTTCAGCTCCACCGCCTTGGCGGCGGGGTAGGCGTCGCGCCAGCGGGAGAGCCGGTACGGGTCGTCGCCCGGGGCGTAGAGGTAGAAGTTCTGCTTGGAGCGGCCCAGGAAGTCGAGCTGGTCCAGGCGCTGCTGCTGGCTCCAGGGGGTGCCGTAGAACGCCTCCGCGGTGCCGCGCACCGGTGCGCCGGACGGCCAGTCGCGCAGCGTGATCCCCGGCAGTCCGAGGCCGGCCGCGCCCGGCGCCTGTCCCTGCCCGGCCGGTACGACCGCCAGCAGCTGGCGCATGCTCTGGGCCGCGTAGAAGGTGCCGGCCTGGTCGGCGCCGGCCAGCACCACCACCCCGTACGTCCCGCCGCCCGGGGCCGGCAGCTGGCCGGCCGAGAGCACGTACCCGCCGGCCGGCATCCCCGTGGTGGAGGGGGCGGCGCTGTCCTTGTCGCCGGCCGCCACGGTCAGTTCCCGCAGCGCGCGGTCGACGTCGCCGCCCGCGCCCTCGGAGGGGCCGCCGATGTACACCACCAGCGATCCGGCGACCGGCGGACCGGTCTCCGTCTGCGGCGTCACCGTGGTGGCCCCGGCCACGCCCAGCACCTCGCGCACGGTGTCCACGGCGCCGTGGTCCGCCTTCGGCGCGGTCACCAGGGTCACCGCGGCCGGTACCGCGACCGGTCGGCCGGCCACGCTCTGCTCCTGCGGGCGCGGGAAGACCCGGGGGTTGCTCACGCTGCCCAGCGGCGTCTGCTCCGCGGTGCTCACCACGTCCGGCCCAGGACTGTAGGCGTACGCGACGGGTCCGCTCACCAGCAGCCCGCCGACCACGGCCGCGGCCGACAGCGTCGCCGCCACCTGCAGCGTCCGCCGGCTGGGAGTGGCCCGCCCGGCCCCGGACCGCTCGGCCCGGACCGACGCCAGCAGCGGCTCCGTGCCCTTGAGATCCGCGATCAGCCGGTCCGCCGCCCTGGGCGCCAGCTGACGGCACGTCCGGGCGGTCGCCCGCCGCGCCGCGATCGCCGCCGGATGCTGCAACACGTCACGCAGCGCCGGACTCTGCTCCAGCTGCTGCCTCAACCGCCGCCCTGCAGCGACGGATACTCGGGCTTGCACAGGAGCCTCCTCGCCAAGCAACGACCACATCGGGCCAAAGCCCACCAGCTGGCCCTGCCGGTGTCAACGTCGCCGACGGGTATGCCAACTTTGTCCCCTTTGTCGTTTCATCACTCCCCGAACCGCCCGGGGCCCGTTCCGTCGACCGAGTCGACGGAACGGGCCCCGGTGGCGTGGGCTCCCGGCCGGAGCCCGCCGTCATGACAGCGGCGGAGCCGGAAGGACGGCCGTCCGCAGCGCGGGAATGATCCACTGCTCGGACGCGCCGGGGTGGCAGTCCCAGAGCTGCAGCCGGTTGCCGTTGGTGGCATTCGAGCCCGGCAGGTCAAGGCAGCGGCCGGAGGCCGGGTGGAACAGTGCGTTGTCGGCGAGCGGGATCCACTTCTGGGAATCGGTGCCGTTGCAGGCGCGGTACTCCAGCTTCACACCGCTGTCCCGTCCGGAACCGATCGGCGTCACGCAGCCGCCCAGTACCCGGACCGTCCCGTCGTTGCCGAGCGAGAACTGCTGCGAGGTGTCACCGTGGCAGTCCCAGAGCTGGATCGGGGTGCCGTCGGCGGTGCCGAAAGCGGCGTCGTCGATGCACATCGACTGGTTGACGGCGGACTGGATCGTGCCGCTGGTGCCGGTTCCCGCCGGACCGACCGCGAACGGGTAGACGGCGGTGCCGCTGATGCTCCCGTCGAAGCTGGCGCTCGCGGTGGACTGGTGCTTGTACCGGCCCAACACGAACGGTCCCGAGGACGGCGGGCTTTCACTGGCCCTGTGATAGCCCGTCCCGGCGAGCACGCCGTCGACGTAGAGGGACATCATGCCGGTGCCGGCGTTGTACGAGGCGGTGAGCCGGGTCCAGACGCCCGGCCGGACCGCCGCGTTGGCGTTGGTTCCGTTCGTCCAGTGGTACGGCCAGTTGTCGTCGTCGCCGTAGGCGAGCGCGAAGGCCCAGTTCTTCCCCGTGCCCTCGTTGTACAGCATGAAGTTGCTGCCGTGGCCGGTGTCCTGGCTTGCGACGATACCGCCGCCGGAGCCCGACTTGGCCCAGGTGGAGATGGTGAAGCTCTTACGGGTGTCCACCACGGGGCCGGACATGGTGATGACCGAGCCGTCCGCGGGGCCGAACCTCGCGACCGTCGTGCTGCGGCCGCCCACGGTGTCCTGGACCCAGCCGACGCGGTCCGCCCAGGCATTGGTCCTGCCCTGGCCGTCGGTGACGGAGTCGGCACCGTTCGGGGCGGCGAGCCAGTTGCCGGTCGGCCGGTTGAGGTTGCCGAGCACGACCGGGGCCGAGGCCAGCCCGGTGACGGTCGGGCCGGTACCGGTGGTCTTCGGTGCGGGAGTGCCGACTCCGGACCAGCTCACCAACTGCTGGTTGGTGTCGATCGCCCAGAGGTCGGGGATGCCGTCCCCGGTGAGGTCGCCGTCGGAGCCGACCTTCGGGTAGAGCCCGGGGTCGATGCCGTTGGCGATCGTTCCCTTGGTGAGGTCGACGAGTGCCGTGACGTCGAGACCCGCCGCCTTCTTGACGAGCGGATAGGCATGGATGGTGCCGTCCACCCGGTAGCGGGCCCACACGGTGGGCATATCCGTTGTCTGGGTCGGGCCCGGGGTGATCAGGTCGTAGGCGTTCCAGTCGTGACTTCCCGGCGGTGAGAGCAGAACGGCAGGGCCGTCGAGGAGTTGGACGCTCTGGGACTTGGCGAGCCAGAGCCTGCCGTCCTCGACGAAGAGCAGAGCGGAGCGCGGCAGAGCCGGTAGGCCCGTACCGTTGGGCCTCGGGCTGTCACCGGACGGTGACCCGAACGCGGCGATCTGTGTGACGGCGGACCAGTCGTCCCTGTTGCCGTAGTCCAGGCAGGTGATCTGGGTGCCATCCGGAAGGTAGCAACCCCTTGACTTCGCCTGCGGCACCGAAGCCTGACCGTCCAGATGCGCCGCGATGTTGTCGTTCGCGTACAGGTAGAGTTCGGCTCCGCCTGGAGCGTGCGCGATCATGTCGTCGACATTGAAGGTGCTGAACGAGCCCCGGTGGGTGACCTGGACATTGCTCCAGTCCGTGGTACCTGGTGCGGATTGCGGCTTGGCGTTCGGTGCCGTGAACGGGTCGACGCCGGCACCGATCATCCGAAGCGCGCCGGACCCGTCGGCCAGCAGGACGTCCGCCTTTCGGTCACCGTCGATGTCGCCGAGAACGGGAGCCGGTGCGTCCGGATTGTTCGGGACGTAGAACGTGTACGCCACAGGTTGGGACATGTTCCCGGCGTTGTCCTGAGTTTGCAGATAAAGGAAGTTGGTGCCCCAGTGCCACGGTGTGAGCGGTAGCTCGTAGGAGCCGTTCCCTTCCATCCTGACGACGTTCCCGCCGTCGTTGCAGTTCCACCCGGTGGCCGCGGCCTGGACCGGGTCGGTGGTCCAGCGGGCACAGGCCAGACCGGACGAGCGGCCGCCGTCGGCCAGCGCCGGGTCGGAACCGGTGAGGGTGAAGGTGCCCTGCTGGCCGACGAGCTTCGGATGGCCGCCGAGTGTGCCCGACTCCGGGAAGTCCGTCGAGGTGATCCGGGCGGTCGGCGGGGTCCGGTCGATGCGCAGGAAGCACATGTCGGTGTTGCCGCTTTGCAGCGTTCCGTCGTCGGTCACGGCGAACCAGCCGTACTGGTGCCCGTCGATCAGCGAACCGACGTTGAAGTTGACCCGGCCGGAGCCGGCGCTCCAGCCGGTCTCGTAGATCTTGGAAGAGCCGCCGTCGTCGTCGTCCCAGATCTTGAACGTGGTCCAGAGCTGCTGGTCGGTGGGCGACCAGGTGTCGGCGCTGATGTTGATGTCGGTGTTGGCCCCGAGCCAACCGGGGTTGTCCCACGGGTTGACGGTGTCGGGGGTCCTGCAAGCGTTGAAAGACGCCTCGCGGGCGAATCCCGGCGTGGGGCTGGTAGCCGGTGAGCCGACGCGCGGCGCGATGTCGTAGGTCACGACGACATGCGGGTTGTTGGCGAACCGCTGCCGGTAGTACTTGTTCGCCTCGTCGTCGGGCGCGAACGCGAAGGTCCAGCCTCCCCACTGCTCGGCGGCGGCCTGGGCCATCAAGGAGGTCACCTCGAACTCGACACCTCCGGTGCCCTTGAGCCAGGTAGTGGTGACCTTGGAGCACGCAGCCCCGATCGAGCCCTTCCCGCAGGGCTGGGCGTTCCAACGGGTCCACTGGTTGATCGGGTTGTCGTTGCCCCGGCCCGTCGAGTAGAGGTTCATCGGCGTCGGGGTAGCGGGGCTGGACGAGCGCACCACGTTGGCATAGAGCTTGGCACTCAGCACCGTGGAGCCCCAGAACTGCGAGTTGAGGCCGAGCTGGAAGTAGGCGCGTTCACGCCCCTTCCGCTCGCACGGGTTGGCACTGTCGACGTAGTCGCAGTATCCGGCGGCCGGCTTGTCCTGGTCGTAGACGGTGCCGTTGTACTCCGGATTGTCGGGCCAGCCCTCCTGGACCTGCGCCCAGGCCTGCGTGCCGTTGTCGACGCTCGGATTCCAGCCCGGGTCGATGTACCACGGGCCGGTGCCCTGCCCGAGGGCCGTCGTGTCGGGAACCAGGTCGATACCGGTGCCACTCACGGTCGTGGCGACCGGCGCGACCCTGGCATGGTCGCCGGGTGCCTCGGCACTGGACGATGCCGGGCCCGGAGCGCTGTCTGCCGGCGGCGCCTCGGCGGACTTGCCGAGCGCCTCGGGCTGGGCGGCGGCGGTCTCGGCCGGGGCGGGCGTGGAGTCCCACATCACCGGGACGGGGGCGGTGAACCGGACCTTTCCGGCGGTGTCCTCGGCCGTCAGATTGCCGTGCGCGTCGGCCTTCACCGTCAGTCCGTCGCCGGAGACGTCCAGGTGCAACTGCTTGATCCGTGGGTCGGCCGCGGCCGCCGCCGTACGGACGGTCAGGACCTGTCGCCAGCCGCCGGCCGGAGTGGCACTCAACTTCAGGTCGATGTCCGGCAGGACGGACCGGTAGAGGGCGCTGTCGCCGTCGAGCTCGGGCTTGGGAAGGTCGAAGGGCGCCTTGAACGCGAGTTTCTTCCCGTCTGACGTCGCCATGGTCGCCATCGCGCCCTTGCCGCCACCGGAGAACGTCAGCGCGGAGGGGACGGCGACGGGAGTCAACGTTCCGTCGGAGGCGGCGCGCAGGGTCTCATCGATGGCGCGCCAAGTGCCGTCCGGGCTCTTGACGCGCTCCGCCACCGGGCTGGAGTCGATGGTGAGCGTTCCGTCGGGGTTGGCCGAGGTCAGGCTTCCGGCGGTGGTGAGCCCGTCGACGGCGACAGGCTTGCCGCTGCTCTTCGCCTGAGCCGTTGCCTTCCTGATGGCCGACGCCTGCCCGCCCTGGTTGGACTTGAGCGGGTGGGTGGGCCAGGACGGGTCGGCCGGCCCGTGATTGCGATCGGTGGCCGGAGCGGCCGTCGCTGCCCCGGGGGCGACCAGCAGGCCGGCGCCGAGGGCGAGGGCCGCGGTGCAGGCGAGGGGGAGAAATGCTGTCCCGAGTGTCCTGCTTGCCGTGCTTCGCCTGCGAGTTATGGGTACGGACGGTTGTGGACTCGACATGAAGTACCTGTCATCGGATGTGAAGTGAACAGGGATCAGCCGCACGTTGCCTTCACGTTCGTTTCGCTGTCAAAGCGTTATGTCGACAGGGTGTCCGGGTTGTCTCGGCTGGTGATGCATTGGCCACGAAGTGACTCTGGTCACATCGGAGGATTCCAAGAATTCACTACCTGTGATCGAACGTGTGCGCATATGGTGCCCCGTGGCCTGGGTCGATGCACAGGCCGTTTCGAGGCCTCGGCACTCTGTGGGGGATCAGTTGTCTCGTCGTGCCCGTTTTTTCACGCGCCCGCACCGCTCACGGATGGCGGCGACGGCAGCGCTGGCGGTCCTCATGTCGATCGTGACCATCCCCTCGGCCGAAGCGGTTGCCAAGGCGGTCAAGCACGAGAAGATCTGGGTGCCGCCGAACACCCCGGTGCCGGAGACCAAGCCCGTGAAGGGCTCCGATGCCAAGGTGGCGGGCCACCAGATGGATCCTGGCACCAAGTGGACTCCACCGGCCGACTCGAGCCCGCCCTCCGGTAGAGCCACCGCAGTGCTCGATGGCACGGCCGGGCCGGTATCCCCCGCCCAGTCCGTGACGGACGGCGTCTCGGTGTCCGCCGCCTCGTCGCCGGTGCAGGTCGGATCGTTGCCGGTCTGGATCGCCCGGACGCAGGCCTCGGAGCCCGCGGCAAGGAGCGTGCCGCTCGCTCCGGCCAAGGGCGGCGGCCCCGCCCAGCTCCGGGTCGAGGTGGCCGACCGGGGACGGACCGATGCCGCAGGTGTCAACGGCGCGCTGCTCGCCCTCACCGACTCGGGCGAGGGTGGTGCAGCCGGTCACGTTCAGGTCGGGATCGACACCACGTCCTGGGCGAAGAACGCCGGTGCCGACTGGGGCTCCCGCGCGCGCGTCGTGCAACTTCCCGGCTGCGCCCTGACCACGCCCGCAGCGCCCGGGTGCACCAAGCGCACGCCTGTCCCATCCCACCGCGACGGAGCGTCCGGCCGCCTGGTGGTCGAGGTCGAGGTACCGCAGGCAACAGCTGCAGCGGCCAAGTCCCTCTCCTCCAGCGTTTTCGCTGCTTCGCAGTCGGTCGCCGGTGGGGCGGTCACCCTCGCAGTCGAGGCAGCCCCGGCCGGCAGCAGCGGGGACTTCACCGCTTCCCCGATCATACCGTCGGCTTCCTGGCAGGCCGGTGTCAACGCCGGCAACTTCACTTACGGCTACACCGTCGAGCTGCCCTCCGCGCTCGCGGGCGCCGCGCCCAGTGTCTCGCTCGGCTACGACTCCTCCGCCTTGGACGGCAGGACCGCCTCCACCAACGCCCAGCCGTCCTGGATCGGCGAGGGTTGGGACTGGCACCCCGGTTCCATCACCCGTGGCTACAAGGGCTGCAAGGACGCCGGCATCGACAAGTCGGGCGACCAGTGCTGGGGCGGTGACCTGCTCCAGCTCTCACTCGCGGGTCACGCCGGCCTGCTCGTCCGGGACGACGCCTCCTGCGCGTGGCATCTCAAGGGTGAGGACGGCACCAAGGTCGAGCGGCTGACCAACCAGAACAACGGTGCCTGGAACGGCGAGGCCTGGCGGGTCACCACCGTCGACGGTACCCAGTTCTACTTCGGTGCCAATCACCTTCCCGGCGGCGACGGCACGGACCAGGCCGGCAACTCGGTCTCCACCGTGCCGGTCTACTGGCCGGGTGGCCAGGACCCGTGCCTGAAGTCGAGCTCGCCGGCCACCAACTCGTGGTCGCAGATGGGCTGGCAGTGGTCCCTGGACTACGTCGTCGACCCGCACCAGAACCTGATCACCTACCGCTACGAGCAGGAGCAGAACCACTACGTCCGGGGCGGTGGCCAGAACGACGGCAATGGCCCCCGGGTCCAGTACCAGCGTGGCAGCTACCCGGTCTGGGTGGGCTACGGCCAGCGTCTGCCCGACCAGATCGCAGCGAAGGGGAAGGCGAATCCGGCGGCCCAGGTATGGTTCCGCACGGCCGAGCGCTGCCTGCCGGGCGCCGAGACCACCTGTGACTCGTCTCAGCGGACCAAGGCCAACGCGAAGTTCTGGCCCGATACCCCGGTCGACCAGACCTGTGACGCCGGCGGCGAATGCACCGTCTACTCGCCCACCTTCTGGACCACCAAGCGCCTGACGAAGATCGACACCGAGGTCTGGGACGGTTCCACCCTCCGGCCGGTCGACTCCTTCGCCCTCAATCAGTCCTTCCAGGACCCGGGCGACGGCACCTCGCCGTCGCTCTGGTTGGACTCCGTCCAGCGCACCGGCAGCAACGGCAAGACCCCGATCACGCTTCCCGAGGTCCTCTTCCAGCCGCTGCAGATCGCCAACCGGGTGGACGGTCGGATCGTCCGTCCGGACGGCACCTCGGCCTCGGTCGAGTCCTTCAAACGTCCGCGCATCCAGACGATCACCACCGAGACCGGCGGCCTGATCAACGTCGTCTACAAGCCCGCCGAATGCTCGCGCGCCAACGGCCGGATGCCGTCCTCCGAGGACGGCAACACGATGGCCTGCATGCCGGTCAAGTGGTACCTGCCAGGACAGTCGGAGCCGGACCCGGTGAACGACTGGTTCAACAAGAGCATCATCCAGTCCGTCACCTCGCAAGACTCGGTGGCCGGCGCCACCACCGCCGTCACCGACTATGTGTACGGCGGTGGCGCCGCCTGGCACCGAAACGACTCCGAATTCGCCGATCCGAAGAGCCGTACCTGGGACCAGTTCCGGGGCTATGCCACGGTGACCACTCTCTCCGGCAACGGCAGCGAACTCGAGGCACCCAGGACCAAGACCGCCTCCACCTTCCTACGCGGCATGGACGGCGACGTCCTGGCCAACGGAACCAAGCGCACCGTGAACGTCCCCGACGTGCACGGCGGCACGATCAAGGACCAGGACGTCCTCGCCGGGTATATCCGTGACACCGCCAACTACGACGCGGAGAACGGCAACGTCGTCTCCACCGTGGTCTCGGACCCGTGGCTCGGCACCGTCACGGCCACTCGCAACCAGTCGGGCGGCATGCCGGCCATCACCGCACAGGCGGTCAACACCGCCAAGGTGACCAGCCGCGAGAAGCTGGTCAACGGCTGGCGCACCAGCGAGAAGTCCACCGAATACGACTCGACGCTGCTCTCCCGGCCTACCCTCGTCCGAGACAACGGCGATCTGGCCCATCCCGAGCAGTTGCTCTGCACCTCCTTCGCCTACGCCGCCGGTCCGGGCGGTGCGGTGACCCAACTCGCCTCGCGGACCGTCGTGCTCAAGGGCACCTGCGGTCCGTCCGCCACCAAGGACAACACGGTCGCCGACACCCGGGCCTACTTCGACGGCCTGCCGCTCGGCCAGGCCGGGGCCAAGGCCGAGCAGACCGCGACCGAGGTGCTGGAGCGTTACGACGCCTCCGGCAGGCCGGTCTACAAGCCCACGGCCCGGGCGAGCTTCGACGTCTACGGCCGGGTCGTCAGCACCGTCGACCCGAGCAGCACCGACGCCACCCATGCCACCGGCGCCGAGACCCGGACCGCCTACTCGCCGGCCTCCGGCCAACTGCCCACGCAGATCACCCACACCAACCCGCTGGGCTGGCAGACCGTCGCCACCCTGGATGTCGGCCGCGGCTCGCAGCTCAAGATGAACCGCCCCGTGTTCAGTGGAGACTCGATTTCGTGTAAGGATTCGAGTCATGGCACGTCCCTCCTCCTACCCGCCTGAGCTGCGCCGTCGTGC